>NZ_JBEUTW010000161.1:0-19876 GCF_040492675.1 Bacillus sp. AP50 | reverse complement strand
TACTGAAATAACTCATTTTTTATTATGACTCTTGATCCGCTTGTTCTTCTAAAATTTTCTTCATCATCGCAACCATGTCATCACGTAATTCTGGGTGTTGCAGAGCCATTTCGATTGTCGTTTGAACGAATCCTAGCTTTTCACCTACGTCGTAGCGCTTTCCTTCGAAATCGTAGGCAAATACACGTTGGATTTCATTTAAGCTTTGGATTGCATCTGTTAACTGAATTTCACCACCAGCACCGACATGTTGCTGTTCTAAGAACATAAAGATTTCAGGCGTTAAAATGTAGCGCCCCATAATCGCTAAGTTTGAAGGAGCTGTACCTTGTGCTGGTTTCTCAACGAAATTGCGAACTTGGTAACGACGACCTTCTTGTTCTAATGGATCGATAATTCCATAGCGATGTGTTTCCGACTCTGGAACAGTTTGTACACCAATAACAGAAGAAAGTGTTTTTTCATACTCATCCATTAATTGACGTAAACACGGTTTCTCAGCTTGGACAATATCATCACCTAGTAACACTGCAAATGGCTCATCACCAATGAATTTACGTGCACACCAAACAGCATGTCCTAGTCCCTTCGGCTCTTTTTGACGGATGTAATGAATATCTACCATTTTTGAAGAAGCTTGTACTTTTTCAAGCAACTCATATTTTTTCTTCTCTAATAAGTTTTGTTCTAGTTCAAATGCGTTATCAAAATGATCTTCGATAGAGCGCTTTGTTTTACCAGTAACAATAATAATATCTTCGATTCCCGATTTCACTGCTTCTTCTACAATGTATTGGATCGTTGGTTTATCTACTATCGGTAACATTTCTTTCGGCATTGCTTTCGTTGCTGGTAAAAAACGTGTTCCTAATCCAGCTGCTGGGATTATCGCTTTTCTTACTTTTTTCATCACAAAATACCCTCTCTCCTGTCGGAATCAATAGCAATCATTTCCTACATAAAACAAAAGGGAGATTTCGCTCCCTTTTGTTCCTTACTACTTAAAATTACTTTGTATTATAAACGATTCATAATGTCTTCTTTAATAGTAAGTAACTTTTGTTCACTATTTTGTAAAGAACTATCTTTCACACCAAAGTAAAACTTAATCTTCGGCTCAGTTCCAGATGGACGTAGGCAGAACCATGAACCATCCTCTAATTGATATTTTAACACATTTGATTTCGGTAAGTGAATCTCTTCTTTATGTCCATCTTGTAAAGATGTAACAACGCTCGCTTTATAGTCTTCAACTGCTACGACTGTTAAGCCCGCCACTTCTTTCGGAGGATTTTCACGGAACGTTGCCATCATCTCTTGGATTTTTTCCGCTCCATCTTTTCCTTTTAACGTTAACGATACAAGGTCTTCACGGAAGAAGCCGTACTTCTCAAATACTTCTAATAGACCGTCATATAACGTTTTCCCTTGTGATTTGTAGTATGCAGCTACTTCACATGCAAATAGAACAGATTGTACTGCATCTTTATCACGGCAGAATGGGCGGATTAAATAACCATAGCTTTCCTCATAACCGAATTGGAATTCATATTGTCCGCTTTCTTCATACTGTCTAATTTTCTCACCGATAAATTTAAATCCAGTTAGCGTATCAACTGTATCTAAACCGTATGCTTTTGCAATTGTACGACCAATTTCAGACGTTACGATTGTTTTTAATACGACACCGTTCTCTGGAAGCGTTCCGTTTTCTTTCTTTTGAGATAGTAAGTAATCAAGCATTAATGCACCTGTTTGGTTTCCTGTTAATACTTGGAACTCACCATTATGATTACGCACTGCTACACCAAGACGGTCTGCGTCAGGATCAGTTGCGATTAATACATCTGCGCCTACCTTTTCACCGTCACGAATTGCATACTCAAACGCTGCGTGCTCCTCTGGGTTCGGTGATTTTACTGTAGAGAAGTTTGGATCTGGTAACTCTTGTTCTTTTACAACTGTTACATCTGTAAATCCAACTTCTTTTAAACCACGGCGTACAGAAATATTTGATGTTCCGTGTAATGGTGTAAAGACGATTTTTAAGTCTTTACCGACCTTTTCCACCATTTCTTTATTAATGATGACATTGTTCAATTCTGCAGCATATGCATCATCTACTTCTTGTCCAATAATATGTAATAAACCGTCAGTTTTTAATTGCTCTACATCAGCGACTTCAACTGTTAATTCATCTTCTACTGCATTTACGTAGCTAATTAACTCATCTGCCTCTTTTGGAGGTAACTGTCCACCATCTTCACCGTATACTTTGTATCCGTTATATTCAGGTGGATTATGGCTTGCCGTAAGAACGATTCCACTTACTGTATGTAAATGACGAACTGCGAAAGAAAGTACTGGCGTTGGACGTAAGCTTTCAAACACATATGTTGTGATACCGCGTGCACCAAGTGTAGCAGCAACTTCCATTGCAAACTCAGGTGATTTATGACGAGAATCATAGGCTACAACAACACCGCGTTTTTTCGCTTCCTCACCTAACTTTTCGATAAAGCTTGCTAATCCTTTTGTTGCTTTACGAACTGTATATACATTTAAACGGTTCGTACCAGCACCAAGTTCACCACGCATACCACCTGTGCCAAACTCTAGATTTTTATAAAAGCTATCCTCGATTTTCTTCTCATCTTGCTTCATATTTTCTAGCTGTTCTTTTAATTCTGCATCTAATTGTGCGTAAGAAAGCCAGCGACTAAATTCTTGTTTCCAATTCATTCTTCTCTCTCCTCTCGCTCGTCATACCTTTATTATATGAAAAAAACATGCTGTATCTCAATATTTTATAAAATCTAACAGGATTTTACTAGGAATATTTGTATACACTATTGTTAAATACTCCACTAAAGGGAATGAGGATTATGCACGAATGGGGCTTGTCAGAAGAGCTCAAAATACAAACAAAGCAAATGATTGAAATTGCTGAAAAAGAACTATCGATTATGAGGAACGCAATCGATAAAGAAGACGAATGTATTTTATGCAAAATGGAAGATATTCATCATATGTTAGCAAATGTACAAACATTGGCAGCTACATACTATATTCAGGCATATTTATCACCTTATACGGAAAGTTCATCTTTTATTACGACAGCTATCCAACATTTAAGCGCCAGAAAACATGGTGCTCTTATCGTCGTGGAACGAAACGAGACGCTTGAAGCTCTCATTCAAACTGGAACGACATTAAACGCTCATTTAACTGCGCCATTACTCGAATCAATATTTTATCCAGGTAACCCTCTTCATGACGGTGCCGTTCTCGTAAAAAATAATCATATTGTCTCAGCTGCTAATATTCTTCCTTTAACGAAAAGTACAGAAGTTGATCCTGAGCTAGGAACACGTCACAGAGCTGCAATTGGCTTATCTGAAAAGAGTGATGCACTTATATTAGTTGTCTCTGAAGAAACGGGCCGTACTTCTTTTGCTTTAAATGGGGTTTTGTATACGATTTCTTTATAAAGTGAAACTTTAATCAGCCCTCACCAATCGAGCGTTTACCGGCAATCCGACCTAACTGCTTTCCTTTCGCTGAATTTTGAGTTATGGGTCTTACTACCCGGCAAATAGTGGGATAAACAAACCTATAAAAAAGAAGACTGTTCCAAAATATCGGAACAGTCTTCACTTATACTCTTATTCTTCTCCAAAACGCTCCACAAGTGTTGCAAGTGTACGTACCATTGCGCCAGTTGCTCCAGCTGGACCTAAGTCGTGCGCACCTTTTGTTTCTGATGTTCCAGCGATATCTAAGTGTACCCATGGTGTATCTTCAGCGAATTCGCCTAAGAATGTACCTGCCATAACCGCATGTCCTTCACGGCCTGGTGAGTTATTTAAATCAGCAAACTTACTGTTTCTCACACGTTCTTTATCACGATCAAAAATCGGTAGTTGCCAAATTGGCTCATCTGTTTCCATAGAAGCCTCTAGCACTTGCTCAAATAACTCTTCATTATTTGTCATTGCGCCTGTCGTATAGTTTCCAAGTGCAACAATTACACCGCCTGTTAATGTTGCAACATCAACAAGGTAGTTTGCACCAAGTTTTTTCGCATACGTAATACCGTCAGCTAAAGCTAGACGACCTTCTGCATCCGTATTTAATACTTCAATTGTTTTTCCGCTCATAGATGTGATTACATCGTCTGGCTTAAATGCCGTACCACTTACAACGTTATCAGTTGAAGGAATAACAGCGATCACATTTTGTTCTGGGCGAAGTTCACCGATAATTTCCATCGCACCTAATACAGCAGCTGCACCGCCCATATCACCTTTCATACCAACCATGCCTTCACGTGGTTTTAAAGAATAACCACCAGTATCGTATGTAATACCTTTTCCAACGAACCCAATGACATCTGTCCACTCTTCTTTTCCTTTATAAATAAGAGCAATCATTTTTGGTGGCTCTACACTACCTTGGTTTACTGCAAGTAACGCACCCATACCAAGGTCTTCCATCTCTTCTTTCTCAAGAACTTTATAGTCCATATCATATTTCTCCGCTAATTCAACAGCATACTCAGCAAGCTTTGTCGCTGTTAATACGTTTGGCGGCATATTTACAAGTGTACGAGCTGAATTTGTTGCACGTCCATGTACGTAGCCAACTGTTAATGCTGCTTCAATTTCTTGTGCATCTTCCGCTGTAATAGCCGTGAACTTCTCTAACTCTACACGATCCTTTTTATCTGATTTATACGTTTGTAACTCATATGTACCAAGGCCTTGTACCTCTGCCGCAATATGAGCGACATCAATCGCGTCTAATTTCTCTGTTACGAAAGAATCAAGTAAGATTGCTGCATCTCGTACTTTTGCTGCTTGCAGTGTTTTAAACGCCTTACCAAGAGCCGCACGTAACGTTTCTGTCGTGTAAGATTCTTTCTTTCCTAAACCAACAAAGTAATAACGTTTCACATTTGTTTTCCCTAAGCTATGTACTTTCGAAATGGCCTTTTTCTTCGTAGATAATTCTTTCTCTTCTAGTAAAACTTGTAATTGCCCTTCAAACGCTTTGTCCAGTTCTTGTACAAAACTACTCATTTTCTCTTCTTCAAATAAAGCAACAATTACCGCTTCATGACCTGCTAATTCTTTTTGTACTTGAAACATGTTCAGACCCCCTAAATTTCTCTACCACCATTATAACTTTATTTTCGATAAAATGCGATAATTCTAACTACAGTTATATGGCGTGTAAAATCGCAGATCCAAAATCTCCTCTATCATGAAATAAGCCAAGAAAAAAAGTCTAGCGTAATTACGACTAGACTATCTTTGTTTTAAATATTGACCACGAAACACTTGCATCGTTTCGTCTTGATTTAACATCGTTAACTCTTCTTCTGTAAACTTACCATTTCCTACTTTTACTACGTACACATTTACTTTTTTCTTACCCCATTGGCTATAAACATCTTTCACCGTATCATAATATAGATCAAGACGGTTTCCTTTTATTGCACCGCCCTTATCAGCTACTACACCATATCCATAACCTGGTACGAATAGAATCGTTCCAATCGGAAATACGCGTAAGTCCGCAGCGATTGTGGAATATAAATCCCTTTTCACTTTAACACCTGAATATGTAATACCATACTCTGGATGCCCCGGCCTCTTACCAGTTGACTCAATCCCCGATGTATAACCTGTTGCAGTCATTTCAATTGAACGATATTTAGACCAGTCGTTTGCCTGCTCTAAAGCATTTATCACTTCTTTACTCGGAGCAACATTTCTCTTAACTTCTGCTGCATGTACTTCTTTTGCACTCATTCCCTCATATTTCTTTACAATCTCTAATAAAGAAACTCCTGTGAAAGCATTCCATGTTACGCATAATGCAATTGCAAGTAAACAAGTCATCATAATGCGAATACAATATCGTTTTAACATTTTTATATTCCACACTCCTTCATCGTTAATCATTCCCTATACGATGAAGGAATATGCAAAAAAATAATCTCCAACTTAATTGGAGATTAAAACATTTGATATCCGCTTTTCCGAAGTTTCTTGATTACGACTCCTGCTAAAGCAGCCCCTACTAATCCAGTAGATAGAATAAATACGTCTGCTTGTCCTAAGTGCGATACACTTGTCCCAAATGAAGAAAATGTTTCTTTCGGTTTTGAAAAATAATCCCACATACTCGCTTTATTAATAATAAGCATACAAACAATCGGATACACAATAACCATTACCCAAGTAGCTCGCAAAATCATATTGAGTAAAAATCCAATTCCAAAGAACAAAATAAAGAATAACATCATTGAAATAAGTAGTACCGGTATACTCACTCTTTTCCCCTCTCCTCCGCACGTGCCGTAAATACGTGATAAGCTGTATAACCAAATGGTTCACCTGGATTTAATGTTTTGTCCACTTCAAGATGTAGTTCTGATCTTCCTTCTAACAAATATTTAATAAGCACAGACGTATTCGGATCGTCTACAATCTTATCCGGATGTAAGAACGCCACTTCAGACAATTCTTTCTCCTGTACAATAATATTTTCTCCTTCAGGTTCCAAAAGGAAAATAATCATATTATCACTAATCTCATTACGAATAACACCCGATCGAACACCAATAATCCCCTTCACATGAGCGACAATGCCTGTCTCTTCTAACACTTCGCGTTTCACAGCTTCATCAACCGTCTCACCTTCATTTACAAAACCAGCCGGTAAAGACCATTTCCCTTTTAATCCACTGTATTTCTTCTTAACAAATAGCCACCTACCATCTTTTGTAGCTACTAAACCACTAACAGCTAGCCATACCTTCCCTCGTTTCTCCATGATGTAATAACCTCCTCCATCAGAACGGACAGAATATTCTTTCTTTTTTATATATTATACTATATTTTTAATATGAAAAAAGCAGAAACAGCTCTTAGCCGTTTCTGCTTTTTCTACTATATATTAAAAGAACTTTAATTTACCTTTTTTAAGAACTAATAAAGGTCCACCTAATAAGAATAGGTAACGGTTATCGATTACTTTCTTCATGAAGGAAGCTTTCCAACCTGTTAACTTTTTACCCATAACAACGCCCATTGCATCGTCATGACCTAAAGAACATACAGATCCTTTATTATCGAATGCGAATTTCTTCATTTCGCCCTTGCCACGAACTAATACAGTTAAGTTGTGTGCAATATTGTAACCTTGTTGAATTGCAATTTGTGCTGTTGGTGGGTAAGGACGGTTAATTTCTTCATTAATGATTAACGCTGCGTCACCAACCATGAATACATCTTCGTATCCTGGAGCGTGCATGTACTCATCAACTTTTACACGTCCGCGCATTGCTTCAAAGCCAGACTCTTCCACAATACCATTACCACGAACACCTGCAGCCCAAACTACTGTTTCAGACTTAATTAATTCAGTGTCATCGCCATTCGCAACGATAATACCTTCTTCAGTTGCTTCTTTAATTGCTGTACCGATGCGGAATTCTACACCTTTTTTCTCAAGCTGTTTTACAGCGTATTCTACTAACGCTGGATCGAAACCTGGAAGTGCTGTTGGAGCAGCTTCTACACAGATGATACGTGCTTTTTCACGTGGTACATTATACTCTTTGCAAAGTTCAGGAACACGGTTTGCAAGCTCACCTACGTACTCGATACCAGTAAATCCAGCACCACCAACAACGATTGTTACTAACTCATCGCGTTGTTCAGTTGCATATTTAGAGAAACTAGCTTCCATATGCTCACGAATTTCACGAGTTGCATTAATGTTAGCGATTGAGAATGCATGCTCTTTTAATCCTGTAATTCCGAATGTTTCTGATTCGAAACCAAGACCAATTACTAAGTAATCATACTCTAACTCGCCATCTTTTAAGATAATGCGTTTTTCAGCAGCTTTAATTTCTACTACTGTGTCTTGTACAAAGTTCACTTTATTTGTATCAATAACGTCTTGAATATCTAGACAGATTTTTTCATCTTGTAATGTACCAGCTGCGCTCTCATGTAACCAAGTCGCTTGGTAGTGATAGCTGTTGTTGTTTACTAGCGTAATTTCAGCTTCATTTACAGATAATGCTTTTTGCAGACGAACAGTCGTAATCATCCCGCCATAACCTGCACCTAAAACTACGATTTTTGGAGTCTTCACCAAATCACAACCCTTTTCTTTATATAATAGTAATAAAAAATAATACCAAGTACTAAAAACTCTATTTGTCAAGAATGTGGAATTTATCACATTCTATATCATAACAAAACGCAGTCAAAAAATCGTACGAATTTTGTCATAGAAATTTAACATAATACTTCCCTATATTAGTCGGTTTTATTCCAGAATTCAAGCGTCTGGAGAATTATCAATATTTTAAAATAACATAGCGTTTTCAAGGGTTTTTTAGCCTTTTTTTCATGTATTTTCCTTTCTGTATATTTTATACAATAAAAAAGAACCTATGCGAAAACTTACACACAATTCAGTCGTTTTCAGAAGTATTATGAACTCAAATATGCTATCATTTATTTGAAAGTGTCATCATTTGCAGGATTTTCGTGTACATATGAACAATATATGAAATCAATATCAAAATTCCATCTATAGGGGGAATGAAAGTGGCAGAAAATCAAAAAGTTTACGACATAACAATTATTGGTGGTGGTCCAACGGGACTGTTCACAGCATTTTATGGCGGTATGAGACAAGCAAGTGTAAAAATCATTGAAAGCTTACCTCAACTTGGCGGACAATTATCCGCACTCTACCCTGAAAAATACATTTATGATGTGGCTGGATTTCCAAAAGTGCGCGCACAAGAATTAGTTGATAACTTAAAAGAGCAAATGAAGAAATTTGACCCAACTGTTTGTTTAGAAGAAGCTGTCGATACGCTTGAGAAACAAGCTGACGGTATATTTAAACTTGTTACGAATAAGCAAACTCACTATTCTAAATCAGTTATTATTACTGCTGGCAATGGTGCTTTCCAACCACGCCGCTTAGAATTAGAAGGTACAGCGAAATACGAAAAGAAAAACTTACATTATTTCGTTGATGATATGAATAAATTTGCTGGTAAGCGCGTCGTAGTATTTGGCGGTGGCGACTCAGCAGTAGACTGGACAATGATGTTAGAACCGATTGCTGAAAAAGTTACAATCGTTCATCGTCGTGATAAATTCCGTGCGCATGAACATAGCGTAGAAAGCTTAATGAATTCTCGTGCAGAAGTAAGTACACCATACGTTCCAGTAGAACTCATTGGTGATGACAAGATTGAACAAGTCGTTCTTCAACATGTAAAAACGGAGGAAAAAATTATCATCGATGTTGATGACGTAATCGTAAACTACGGCTTCGTTTCTTCTCTTGGCCCAATTAAAAATTGGGGCTTAGATATACAAAAAAACAGCATCCTTGTAAATTCAAAAATGGAAACAAATATTCCTGGCATTTACGCTGCTGGTGACATTTGTACATATGAAGGAAAAGTAAAACTTATCGCTTGTGGATTTGGCGAAGCACCGACAGCAGTAAACAATGCAAAAGCTTACTTCGATCCAAATGCAAAACTTCAACCGATGCATAGCTCAAGTATGTTTTAATATACAAAAGGAAAGCTCCTTCCATACGTGGAAGGAGCTTTCCTTTTATATAACATAAAAGCACACTGAGTCCAATAAACTATCGAACTCAGTGTGCTTTTCGTCTAAAAAATTATTGTTTTCTTCTTCTACCTAATACGAATAATACTCCGCCAACTAAGAATGAAATTCCCGCACCAACTGACATCATCCATGAATGTGCTGCCCCTGTTTTCGGTAATTCTTTTTCTACTTTTACTTGCGGTTCTTTAATTAACTTTTCCAGTCTTACTTCCGGTTTCTCCGGTTTCACTTCTGGTTCTTCACTTCTGGTTCCTTCGGTTCTTTCGGCTCTTCCGGCTTCACTTCTGGTTCCTTCGGTTCTTTCGGCTCTTCCGGTTTCACTTCTGGTTCCTTCGGCTCTTTCGGATCCTCTGGTTTCACTTCTGGTTCTTTTGGTTCTTTCGGTTCCTCCGGTTTCACTTCTGGTTCCTTCGGCTCTTTCGGCTTCACTTCTGGCTCCTTCGGTTCTTTCGGCTCTTCCGGTTTCACTTCTGGTTTTCTGGTTCCTTCGGCTCTTCTGGTATCTTAAGATCTTCTTTTGTTTTCGGTAAAATTGTAACTGTAGGCTCAAGTGGTGGATTTATTTTATCGTCCACTACCGCTCTATTTGTTATCCCTTTACTTGGTGCTGCTTTTACCTTCACTTTAAAAATAATACTACGTTCTTTCGTATCTGTAATTTCTAGATACTTTGCTATTACTTTTCCAAACTCCATTTTTAACTCTATTGGATTTGGTTCAGCCCCTTCAAATCTAATGCTATCTTGCACGTACTCTAAACCGGCTGGAATTTCATCTTCTACCTTTACCTCTGCTAGTTTGCCGTTTTCTACCGTATTTTTGAAACTAATTCGGTATTCTACTTCTTCTCCTAGCTTCGGTTCTTTATTATTTACTGTCTTCGTCGCTTTTAACTTACCATCTTTATATTCTGGCTTTATTGTCGCTGTCGGTTCCATAACTGGATGATCTGGATCATCTACATGAATGATCGCTTTATTTGTTATTTCCTCTCCAACTTTTACTGATTCTTTTACCTTTACTTTAAAGATGATACTTCTTTCTTTCGTATCCATAATTTCTGGATACTTCACTGTTACTTTTCCATTCTCGACTTTAAGTTCTGTTGGCACAGGCTTATCACCTACGGCCTCCAGACTTTCTTTCACATACTCTAAACCAGACGGAATTTCATCTTCAATCTTTACATCAACTAACTTCCCGCCATCTACTGTGCCGTTAAAAGTAATTCGATATTCGATTTCTTCCCCTAGCTTTGGTTCATGGTTACTTACTTCTTTCCTTGCCTCTAGTTTCCCATCTTTATATTGAGGTGTAATTGGTATAAGTGACTCAACTGGTGGATTTGTCGGATTATTATCATCCACAACCGCCTTGTTTATAATTTCTTTTCCTACTTGTACCGTTTCTTGTACTTTCACTTTAAAGATGATACTTCTTTTTTTCGTATCCGTAATTTCTGGATACTTTGCTGTTACTTTTCCATTCTCAACTTTAAGTTCTACTGGATTTGGTTCCGGCCCATCAGACTTTATACTACCCTGTACGTATTCTAAACCAGCTGGAATTTCGTCCTCTACTTTTACCTCAGTTAGTTTGCCGTTTTCTACTGTATTTTCAAAACTAATTCGATATTCTACTTCTTCTCCTAACTTCGGTTCATGGTTACTCACTGTCTTTTCAGCTTGTAATACACCCTCTTTATGTTGAGGTTGTATCGCGACATTCGGTTTCTCTGGTGGATTTATAGTATCTTCCACAACCGCCGTATTCACAATCGCTTCGCCAATTTTAGCTTTTTCTTTCACTTTTGCTTTAAAGACGATACTTCTTTCTTTCGTATCCGTAATTTCTGGATATTCTGCGAGTACTATGCCGTTTTTCACTTTTACATGCAACGGTTTTGGATTATCCCCCTCAGCTCTTTCGCTACCTTCTACAAACTCTAAACTGTTTGGTAATTCATCCTTAATTTTCACCTTCGCTAATTTTCCGTGCTCAACTACGTTACGGAACGTAATTCGATACTCTACTTCTTCTCCTAATTTTGGAGCTGGGTTATTTACTGTTTTCTCAGCTTTTATTTTTCCATTCTTATACTCCGGTGTAATAATCGCTTCTGGTTTTTGCGGAGGATTCTTCGGATTATCATCATCCACAATTGCCGTATTCACGATTTTCTTCCCGACTTTTACTGCTTCTGTTACTTTTACCTTAAAGATAATGCTACGCTCAGCTGTATCAGTAATATTTTCATACTTCGCTGTAATTTTTCCAGCTTCTTCTTTTAACTCTACCGGATTTGGTTCATTACCTTCTGCTTTTAAACTATCCTTCACATACTCTAATCCATTTGGTAGTTGATCCTCAATTTTCACTTCTGCTAGTTTTCCGTTTTCTACCGTATTTTTAAAACTAATTCGGTACTCTACTTCTTCTCCTAGCTTTGGATCTTTTTTACTTACCTTTTTATTAGCTTTAAATTTACCATCTTTATGCTGCGGTGTAATATCTACTTCTGGTCGCTCTGGTGGATTTTTTGTATCATCAACAATTGCTTTATTTACAATTACCTTGTCCACTTCAACGGAATCTTTCACCTTCACTTTAAAGATAATGCTTCTTTCTTTCATGTCAGTGATATTTTCATACTTCGCACTAACCTTACCAGCTTCTTCTTTCAACTCTACTGGGGCCGGCTTATCACCTTCTGCTTTTAGACTATCTTTCACATACTCTAAACCAAACGGAATTTCATCCTCAATTTTCACCTCTGCCAGTTTTCCATCTTTCACCGTATTATTAAATGAAATTCGATATTCGATTTCTTCACCTAGCTTCGGTTTATGATTATTCACCTTTTTATGAGCAGCAATTTTACCATCTTTATATTGTGGTGTAATTTTTGCTGTCGGATCAATTACTGGATGGTTCGGATCATCAACATGGATAATCGCTTTATTTGTAATGTCCTTCCCTATTGTAACCGAATCTTTTACCTTCACTTTAAAGACAATACTTCTTTCTTGCGTATCCATAATCTCTGAATACTTTGCCATTACCTTACCATTTTCTACTTTCAACTCCACTGGTTTTGGCTCTTCACCTTCAGCTTTTTCGCTTCCTTCTACAAACTCTAATCCAGCTGGAATTTTATCTTCTATTTTTACCTCTGCTAGTTTTCCATCTTTCACCGTGTTATTAAAAATAATTCGATATTCGATTTCCTCACCTAACTTCGGTTCATGGTTACTTACTTCTTTTCTTGCCTCAATTTTCCCATCTTTATATTGTGGTGTAATCGGTACATAAGGCTCTTCTGGCAGATTCTTTGTATCATCTACAATTGCCTCATTTACGATTTCTTCTCCCACTTTTACGCTTTCTTTTACCTTCGCTTTAAAGACAATGCTTCTTTCCTCTGTATCTGTAATTTCTGGATACTTTGCCATTACCTTATTATTTTTCACATGTAGCTCTACTGGTTTCGGTTTAGAACCTTCTGCCGTGATACTGCCTTCCACATACTCTAAACCATTTGGTAATGCATCCTTTATATTTACCTCTGCTAGTTTTCCGTTTTCTACCGTGTTTTTAAAACTAATTCGGTATTCTACTTCTTCTCCTAGTTTCGGTTTATGATTATTCGCCACTTTCTGCGCAGCAATTTTACCATCTTTATATTGCGGAGTAATTTCCACATGAGGCTCTTCGGGCTCATTTTTTGTATCTACTACGATTGCTTTATTAACAATCTCCTTGCCTACTTCTGCCTCTTCTTTTACTCTCACTTTAAAGATAATACTTCTTTCTTTTGTATCCGTAATTTCTAGATACTTTGCCATTACCTTGCCGTTTTCAAATTTCAATTCTACCGGACTTGGTTTAGAACCTTCTGCTTGTAAACTGTTCTCCACGTACTCTAATCCAGCTGGAATTTCATCTTCTACTGTAACCTCTACTAGTTTTCCGTTTTCTACCGTGTTTTTAAAACTAATTCGGTATTCTACTTCTTCTCCTAATTTCGGTTTTTTATTGTTTACAAATTTCTCTGCTTTAAGCTTACCGTCTTTATATTCTGGCGTAATTGTTACTTCTGAAGTTGTTGGATCTTTTGTATCATCAACAACCACTTTATTGACAAGGCCTTCACCAACTTTAAATTCTTCTTTTACTTTCGCTTTAAAGACGATACTTCTTTCTTCTGTATCCGTAATCTCTGGATATTTGGCGATTACTTTTCCATCTTTCACTTTCAGTTCTACTGGATCCGGCTTAGTACCTTCCGCTCGTAAACTATCTTTCACATACTCTAATCCATTTGGTAAATTGTCTTCTATTTTTACCTCTGCTAGCTTTCCGTTTTCTACCGTGTTTTTAAAACTAATTCGGTATTCTACTTCTTCTCCTAACTTCGGCGTTTCATTATTTACCGTCTTCTTCGCTTCCACTTTTCCGTCTTTATGCTGCGGAGTAATTTCTGCCGTCGGTGTTTCTGGTTCATTTTTCGTATCATCAACAATTGCTTTGTTAACGATTTTTTTACCGACTTTCACTTCTTCCTTTACTTTCACTTTAAAAGTGATACTTCTTTCTTCTGTGTCCGTAATCTCTGGATACTTCGCCATTACCTTACCATTTTCCATTTTCAATTCTACTGGATCCGGCTTAGTACCTTCTGCTTTCACACTGTTTTCTACATACTCTAAACCTTCTGGTAAAGTATCTTCTATTTTCACCTCTGCTAGTTTTCCGTCTTCTACCGTGTTTTTAAAACTAATTCGGTATTCTACTTCTTCTCCTAACTTCGGCGTTTCATTATTTACCGTCTTCTTCGCTTTCACTTTTCCGTCTTTATGTTGCGGAATAATTTCTGCTGTCGGTGTTTCTGGCGGATGTTTCGTATCGCTCACAATCGCTTCATTAACAATTGAATCGCTCACTTTACCTTTTACTTTCACTTTAAAGGTAATACTTCTCTCTTTTGTATCTGTAATCTCAGGATACTTTGCCATTACCTTACCGTTTTCAAATTTTAATTCCACTGGATCTGGCTTAGAACCTTCTACTTTTAAACTATCTTTCACATACTCTAATCCATTTGGTAAATCATCTTCTATTTTTACCTCTGTTAGCTTTCCATGTTCTACCGTATTTTTAAAGCTAATTCGGTATTCCACTTCTTCTCCTAACTTCGGCGTTTCATTATTTACTATCTTTTTTGCTTCAAGTTTTCCATCTTTATACTGAGGAGTAATTTCCGCTGTCGGATTAACTGGCTTATTTTGCGAATCATCAATAGTTGCTTTATTAATGATTTTTTTACCGACTTTTACTTCTTCTTTTACTTTCACTTTAAAAACGATACTTCTTTCTTCTGTATCCGTAATTTCTGGATATTTTGCCATTACTTTACCGTTTTCAAATTTCAGCTCTACTGAATCTATTCCGGCACCTTCTGCTTTCAAACTATTTTCTACATACTCTAAACCTTCTGGTAAAGTATCCTCTACTGTCACGTCTGTTAGCTTTCCGTTCTTTACCGTATTTTTCATACTAATTCGGTATTCTACTTCTTCTCCTAACTTCGGTGTTTCATTATTTACGATTTTCTTCGCTTTAATTTTTCCATCTTTGTGTAATGGTGTAATTTTCGCTTCTGGTTCTTTCGGATCTTTCATATCATCAACAATTGCCTTATTGATGATTTCCTTCCCCACTTCCGCTTCTTCCTTCACCTTTACCTTAAAGACAATACTTCTTTCTTTCATATCCGTAATATTGTCGTATTCAGCAATAACTTTTCCATCTTTCACACTTAACTTTAATGGAGCTGGTTTATCACCTTCAGCCTTTTCGCTGCCTTTTACATACTCTAAACCGTTAGGAATTGTATCCTCTATTATTACCTTTTCTAGTTTTCCGTTTTCTACCGTGTTCTTAAAGCTAATTCGGTATTCTACTTCTTCTCCTAGTTTTGGTGATGAATTATCTACTGTCTTCTTCGAATCAATTATTCCATCCTTATGTTGCGGAGTAATTCTTTCCTCCGGTTCAATCGGTGGATTTTTCGTATCATCAACAATTGCTTTATTGACAATCTCTTTATCTACTTTTACTTCTTCCTTCACCTTTACTTTAAAGACGATACTTCTTTCTTTCATATCCATAATATCGATATACTTAGCTTTGACTATCCCATTTTCAACAGCTAATTCTACTGGTTCAGGTGCTTCTCCTTCGGCCTTGATGCTATTTTCTACATATTCAAGACCTTTTGGAATTGTATCTTCCACTCGCACCTCTTCAAGTTTTCCGTTCTCAACCGTATTATGAAAACTAATGCGGTACTCGATTTCTTCGCCTAACTTTGGCTTCTTATTATTAACTACCTTTGTAGCAGCAATTTCACCTTTTTTACTTTGCGGTGTAATAACAACCTTTGATTCAACAGGCTCATTTTTCGGATCTTTTGCAATTGCTTTATTTACGATTGCCTCCCCTACTTTTGCCGAATCTTTTACTTTCACTTTAAAAACAATACTTCTTTTTTCTGTATCCGTAATTTCTGGATACTTGGCCATTACTTTGCCATCTTCCACTTTTAGTTCTACTGGCTCTGGTTTTATACCTTCAGCTTTCAAACTATCTTTCACGTATTCAACACCTTTAGGTAGTGTATCTTCTACTAGCACCTTTTCTAGTTTTCCGTTTTCTACCGTATTATAAAATGTAATTCGGTATTCCACTTCTTCTCCTAGTTTTGGTGTTTGATTCGTTACGCTTTTTTCTACATCCACTTTACCGTATTTATAATCCGGCGTAATCTTTTCCTCTGGATGCTCAGTTTGTCCATTTGGCTCACTCACAACCGCTTTATTAACAATCGTTTCTCCCGCTTTTGCCTCTTCTTTTACTTTCATTTTAAAGGCAATGCTTCGCTCTTTTGTATCCGTAATCTCTGGATATTTTGCGATTATCTTACCATTTTCTACTTTTAACTCTACTGGATTTGGTGCAGCACCTTCAGCTCTCACACTGCCTTGAACAAATTCTAAGTTAGCTGGAATTTCATCTTCTATTTTAACTGCATCTAGTTTTCCGTTTTCCACCGTATTTTTGAAGCTAATTTGATATTCAACTTCTTCTCCTAGCCTCGGCTTCTTATTTGTTGCTTTTTTCTTTGCAGCAATTTTACCGGCCTTATG
This sequence comes from Bacillus sp. AP50, assembly GCF_040492675.1. Classification (NCBI taxonomy): domain Bacteria; kingdom Bacillati; phylum Bacillota; class Bacilli; order Caryophanales; family Bacillaceae; genus Bacillus; species Bacillus sp. AP50. The sequence goes on along the minus strand of NZ_JBEUTW010000161.1, from coordinate 2,979 downwards.
CTGTGGTGTAATCTTCTCTTCTAGATTCTTTGGTGGATTTGTTTTATCTCTAACGGTTGCTTTATTAACAATTTCTTCACCAATTTTTGCAGTTTCTTTTACTTTTGTTTTAAAGACGATACTTCTTTCTTCCATATCCATAATTTCTGGATACTTTGCAATTACTTTTCCATTTTCAAACTTCAGCTCTACTGGCTCTGGTTTTGCACCTTCTGCTTTCAAGCTATCTTTCACGTATTCAAGACTACTTGGTAATTCATCTTCAATGGTCAATACATCTAGACGTCCATCTTTTGTCTTATTTTTAAATGTAATACGATACTCTACCTCTTCACCTAACTTCGGTGTTTTATTAGAAGCTATTTTTCTCGCCTCTATTTCCCCTGGAACTTCTTTTGGGGTAGTAACCGTAACATTTGCATCGTCCTCAGTTTCATACTTTATCTCGGCACTATCTTGTCCCTTTACAACAACGACATTTTTTACTGTTGTATCTGATTGTACAGAATCTTTCACTTTTACTTTGAATGTAATAACGGTACTTTCACCAGGCTTTAAAACACCACCGTTTTTAGCATCTGCACCCTCACCAACACGGAAATCAATTTGATTATTTACAAACTCTGCTTCATCATCGCTTGCATTATCTGTTTTATTTCCTTTATTACTTCCAGAAACATATTGTATAGACCCTGGAACATACTCTAAACGATCATCTAATTTATCAAAACCTTTTACATTTGATACCGGCGCTTGGTTATTTTTCGTATCATTTTTCACTTCAATTTGATACGTAAACTCTTCACCAACTTTAACGTCCTTAATTTCTTTTCCGGCACTATCTAATGCCTTTTTATCAACTTGTAAGTTTGGAGCATTATGTTCTGTAACGAATGTAGCGTTATTTAATACGTAAATATCACCGCCACCACCATATGCTCTAAAACGCATTTTTGCTTCTTTTAAATCATTTTTCACTTGAGTGGGTCCTTCAAGGTGATACGTATGAATATCTGTACTGAAAGAATTTGTCCAATCTGGATTATATCCTGGGTATTTTTTCGTAACAAATTCGTTAGTACCATCTACTTGTACTTCTGTCATAGATGAGTCATTAACATCATTATCTTTACCTTTAATATTTTTAAACTTTTGATACCCTAACCCAAAATCATACTCTCCATAATCATAGGCATATCCATCATTATCAGCTGGATCACCTTGCGATGAAAAATAACTAAATTTCGCCTTAAAAGCACCTTCTTTTGGTGTGTTTATTTTATTAACATTAATATCTGTCCAGGCTGTACTTTTTTGAGAGACTAGCCCTTCCCAAATCTTCATGTCTTTTACTGTTTCTTTATAGTTTTCATAAACTAAGATAAGATTCCAGTTACCCCAGTAATAGCCACTGCCTTTTTCAAATTTAATTTGTGGCACATTTGCAACTGTCACCGTTTGAGAAATACCTTGCTGTGCAATTACATTTGTTACATCTGCATACGCTACGTATCCTGCACCACTGCCATAGTGATTTGCAATATACGGTAAAGAATCCGCTTTTCGTATACTATCAGCACTTACTTCAGCGTATTGCTTATTTCCCATCTTCATTTTAACGGGTTGTCTTACATCTTCATCGCTAACTCTATAATCTGTCCTTGCATCACTCGGAGTCCCCATAGCAGCTGTCCAAAACAAATACGCCTTTTTCACTTTACTTCCAGCAGGAATGTTAGGAAATGCACCTGTTGACGAATTAAATGTAGTATCATCATTATCAACATCTACAGCTTTTTTATTGGTTTTGCCACCAACACTTTGCCTAGTATAATGATTATCTGTTAAACCAAGCGTCACATTACCAGTCTGTACTAAATTACCAGGAGCAATTGTAGAATACAACGGGTCTCCAAATCCTTGTTTATCTCCTGTTTGGATTTGAACCTTCGAAGCATTTTCTGATGCAGCTTGTACTTCTGCATCACTCTGCTTTACTGCTAAAGGTGATTGCTTTTTCTCTTTTTCTAGTTGCTTCTCAGCCTCAGGTTGTTTTATCTTCTCTATTTCTGTTTTTTGTGCAGATGTATTTTTATCTTCTACAGATACTTTTAATTTTCCATCCACTTCTTTAGTTTTTGAATCAGTTGTTGATCCGATAGCTTTCTTACTACTGTCAGCCTCATCATCGGTATTAGCTTCTAACTTCTCTTCAGAAGGAAGCCCTTCAACATCTACAGACATGTTTCCTATTTGTAGTTGATCCTTTTGCACACTAATTTTTTGCTTATACTCTTTATTAAAATGTTGCGCACGACGAGCTTTTATTAATACAGTCATTTTTTCATGTGATTTTAAATCTTGAATTTTAAGATTAGAAGAAAGAACCTTTCCTCCATTATCTTTTTCCTCTACATAGAAATCCGCTACCTTATTTTCAAGTAACTTCTCTCCGTTTACTTTCACAGATTGCGAAAGAAACTCAATTCCATTGTCATTATTTTGTTTAATTACTAATTCTCGGATTGGTGTATCTCCCGTATTTTCAATCTTATATTGAAATACGTGCTCCCTCTCCGCTACTTCTCCCTTATACATTTCAGCATTCACTTGATCTGCCTTAATTTTCACATCATTTCCTTGTAACTCATCCCAGCTTTTTTTATTTATCTCTGTAGCAAAAGCACTGGGCGAAGGCAATATGATGGATAGAAGAAGTGTGATCATTGTTACGACATTAAAACACTTCAATACTTGCTTCATATTTTCTACCTTTCTCCTTTCTATATACTTGCTATCCGCCTACTTCATTTCAGTAACCCTTTCATTTAGTAGCCGAATACATAGCAATATATATCCACTCGCAACAATCCGACCTACGAAAATGTATCGTTGAAATCCCAATGTCAACAATATAAATCTCATAGAATATTACTATTTTAATTTATCAAAAATAGCATATATACCGGACACTTATAC
>NZ_JBEUTW010000160.1:0-5659 GCF_040492675.1 Bacillus sp. AP50 | reverse complement strand
CTTCATGTTCTGTGAATGCTGCTATAACCAATATTATTGGTCAGCTTAGTTATAAACGAAGAAACTTATGATAGTATTCGACTATTTAAACTTTCTTCGATTACTTAATTTTTAGGAGGAATACATAATGACTGATCTCTATTCTCGTATTAACAAAGATGATGCTGTCGTGCTTTTAGTAGATCATCAAACTGGTCTTATGTCCGGACTAGTACGTGACTATGGTGTTGATGAATTCAAGAACAATGTTTTAGCTCTTGCTCATACTGCTAAGTTTTTTGATTTACCAGTTATTTTAACAACAAGTTTCGAAAACGGGCCTAATGGACCTTTAATGCAAGAATTGGTTGATCTCTTTCCTCATGCACCAAAAATAGCTCGACCTGGACAAATTAACGCATGGGATAATGATGATTTTGTAAAAGTAATCGAAGAAACTGGAAAAAAACAACTTATCATCGCAGGCGTAGTTACGGACGTTTGTGTTGCTTTCCCGGCACTTTCCGCTATAAAAGCTGGATATGAAGTATTTGCTGTTACGGATGCTTCAGGAACTTTCAGTAAACAAGTTGCAGATGCTGCCAATACTCGTATGGCACATAGTGGTGTGCAACTTATGAACTGGTTTAGCGTAGCTTGCGAATTACAACGCGATTGGCGCAACGATGTCGAAGGTTTTGGCAATTTGCTTGCTAGCAATCTTCCAGGCTATCAAAATATAATTGGAAGCTATAGGGGAGCTCAGCGAGATCTTAGTAAACAAAATGCATAAAGTGAAACTTTAATCATCCCCCACTGATTATTAGTTGAACCAATCGGGCTTTTACAGGCAGTTGATCCCCCACCTAACTTCTTTGCTTCCGCTGAATTTTGAGGTGGGGGTCTTACTGCCCGTTAATGCGGGATAAATGTATTTCAAAGAAATAGCTTTAAATCACTTTCAAAAAAATGGATAGTATACATTTAGTGCTGATTAAATCAGCACTCTCTTTTAATTTAAAAGGTATAGCAAAAATTTTATTTTTACGATTACAATTTTAAACAATTAAAAAAGGAGCGTTTTATTATGAGTAATTTAGAATTGTTAAATCCGGAGAACAGTGCATTAATTTTGATTGATTTTCAACCTCAAATGACTTTTGGAGTTGCAAGTATTGATAGACAAACATTGATTAATAACGTTATGCTACTTGCTAAATCAGCAAAAACTTTTAACGTACCTACTATTCTTACTACAGTTGAGACACGCAGCTTTTCTGGTTATTTTTGGCCACAAATTCTTGATATATTCCCAAACCATGAAATTATAGAACGCAGTTCAATGAACTCTTGGGAAGATCCAAAATTTGTTGAAGCAGTTAAAGCAACAGGTAGAAAGAAATTAATATTTGCAGCACTTTGGACTGAAGTTTGCCTTGCATTCCCTGTGCTTGAAGCAATGAAAGCTGGCTATGAAGTGTATGCAGTTGATGATGCTTCAGGTGGTACTAGTCTGACAGCACATAACGCTGCTATGCGTCGTGTAGAACAAGCTGGTGCAATTCCAGTGACAGCAATTCAAGTTTTACTTGAATACCAACGTGACTGGGCACACAAAGACACTTATGATGCTGTAATGGAAATTGTAAAGGAGCACACTGGCGCTTATGGTCAAGGAGTAGAATACGCATATACTATGGTGCACGGCGCGCTTCCAAGCAGGAAAATATGAAACAAGAAGGAGTAGCTGTCGAAGAGACTTATACAGGGAACACGATGGATGCTGCTGATCCAGTAACAACGATTGTTACATGGGAAATTCAACAAGGTAAAGAAAAACAGTTTGAAACATGGAGACATGAAATCGAAGCTGCCGCTACTAAATTCCCAGGGCATTTAGGTGTAAATCTAATAGTCCCAAATAACGAATCGAGAGAGTATACTGTTATTTTTCGCTTTGATACGTATGAGCATCTACGTGCTTGGCAAGAATCAGACATTCGCCGGGATTTGTTAAAAACGGCAGAACAATTTCAAGTTACTAATCCGAGTTACAAAACTGAAAGTAGTTTGGCTTATTGGTTTGTTACTCCGAAAACGCCAGTTCCACCGCCAAAATGGAAAATGTCTATCGTTACCCTTTTGGGTGTATGGCCTCTTAGCATGTTAGTTCCTAAAGTGATAGGACCTATTATAAAACATATGAATCCTATTATGTCGGCCTTTTTTGTTTCAGTATGTATAGTGTCCTTGCTATCATGGGTAGTCATGCCGATTTTCGGTAAATTATTTCATCCATGGTTACAAAATAATAGAAAGTAGACGAGGTGTGAACATGAATTTACCGGATATGATCTTATATAACGGAAAAATTACTACCCTTGACCCTTCTCAGCCTGAGGTATCTGCTATCGCCATAACTGATGGTTTAGTCACTGCAGTAGGTGGAGATGAGCTTCTTAATAGTGCCACGGAAAAAACAAAGAAAATAGACCTTAAAAGAAAGAGAGCTATTCCAGGCCTGAATGACTCTCATATACACGTTATTCGTGGTGGTCTGCATTATAATATGGAATTACGTTGGGAAGGCGTGCCATCACTTTTTATTGCTCTAGAAATGCTCAAAGAACAGGCAAGGCGTACACCTGCTCCTCAGTGGGTAAGGGTAGTTGGAGGTTGGTCTGAATTTCAATTTAAAGAGAGACGGTTGCCAACTTTGGAAGAAATTAATGCCGTTTCTGAAGACACTCCTGTATTTGTGCTACATCTTTACGATAGAGCACTTGTAAATCGTGCTGGGCTGCATGCACTGGGATATACAAAAGATACACCAGACCCTCCAGGCTGCTTAATTGAGCGGGATAAACGAGGTAATCCAACGGGCCTTTTAATTGCGAATCCTAACGCTTCTATTCTTTATTCAAGTTTGGGTAAAGCACCAGCACTTAATTTTGACGACCAGATTAATTCAACTCGCCATTTTATGCGCGAATTAAATAGATTAGGTATTACAAGTGCTATTGACGCAGGTGGTGGATTCCAAAATTATCCTGATGATTACAAAGTTGTTGAACATTTAGCCGAGAAGGAACAATTAACTTTGCGTATTGCTTATAATCTATTTACGCAGAATCCAAATCATGAATATGAAGACTTTGCTTCATGGGCAAAAATTGTTTCTCCAGGTCAAGGAACTGATAAGTATAAAATGAATGGTGCCGGAGAGATGTTAGTATTCTCAGCAGCCGATTTTGAAAAATTTCAAATGCCACGGCCTGAACTAGCTACGATGATGGAAGCTGACTTAAAGAAAGTAATTTCTCTATTGGTGGAAAACCGTTGGCCCTTCCGTTTACATGCAACTTATGATGAGTCAATCACACGTTTCTTAAATGTATTCGAGGAAGTTAACAGTGAAATTCCTTTTAATGGTCTACGATGGTGGTTTGATCATGCAGAAACAATCTCAGATCGTAGCATGGAACGTGTTAAGGCTTTAAATGGCGGTATTGCCATCCAAGACCGCATGGCTTTTCAAGGTGAATACTTTGTTGATTTATACGGAAAGGAAGCTGCAAAGCGTACTCCTCCGATTTATCGTATGTTAGACCTTGGTATACCTGTTGGCGCCGGTAGTGATGCAACTAGAGTTTCCAGCTATAACCCTTGGGTCGCTCTTTATTGGATGGTTGCCGGAAAAACCATTGGTGGACTTTCGATATACGATGAAAAAAATAAACTGGATAGAAAAGTAGCCCTGGAATTATATTCAAAAGGAAGTGCGTGGTTCTCTGGTGATGAAGGTAAAAAAGGAACCCTTGCAGTAGGTCAGTTTGCTGATCTTGCTGTATTGTCTGCTGACTACTTTACTGTGCCAGAAGAAGAAATCAAAAACCTTGAATCATTACTCACAATTATGGGCGGACAGGTTGTGTATGGAAATGATGAATTTAAAAATTTATCACCTGAATTGCCGCCAGCATCACCTGACTGGTCACCGACGGGAGTTTATGGTTATGGCGGTACTAACCTAGCCAACACTATACTTTCTCACGATGCCCATGATAACAAGTTACATAGTTGCAGTAACCCTCTCCATCAACACACTCATACCGTAATAGGAAAAGATGGAACTAAATGGGGTATTGGTTGTACTTGCTTTGCTTTCTAAATCAAAACCACCGGTATAATGCCGGTGGTTTTCTTTCTGCAATAAGGATATGTAGATTCGAAATAGCATTGTATATCTCTATTGGAATCTATTACTATTTAATAGGACAAAAGAGTTGATAGCTTAAACTTGATTTGTTTTTTACATCCTTCTCTCCTTGCAAAGCCTACCCCTTTCCCTTAAGTAAAAGTCAAAAATCGATCACACCACACATATAAAGCCACTGCCCTTTGACTTTAATATTTGCTTTATCTTAAGACTTATAGATTTTTTCAAATTTCACACTAGAATCATTATTATTTCTATTACACTGATACTTTTTGCGAATCATTTAACTTCTGCATAAAGATGCGTGCAGCAAAACTTAAAAATTTATCATCAAAGTGAATAAGATTAATATCTTGACTTGGTGTTGGATCAGTAATACGAACTATGCTCAAAGTATCATTATTAACAAAGTTAACCAGTGAACGAGGTATTATGGCAACCCCATGTCCATTGTATACAAGGCTCAATAGAGAAATAGAAGATTTTGTTTCTATATTTGCTTCAGATAAAGATAACCCTAAACTCTCACAATATATTTTAATAGATTCACGACAACTACATGAAACCATTATTCTACTCAGCCCTACTAATTCTCGAAAAGAAACAAATGATTTTTCATTCAAAGGATGATTTTTTGGAATGACAAGGACGAGCTCTTCACTATACAAAAGGGTGTTTGTTAATGTGTCTGGAATTTGAGCACTACGTGTAATCCCAAAATCAATATTTTTGTCAACGATTTGATTTACGGCAACTTCGGATTCTACAATTTTCACTACGATGTTGGGATAATGTTGTTGAAACTTCATAATATAAGGTGTTAAATAAGTAAGGTCCTCTAATAGACCTCCTATAGTAATCACACCTCTTTTTACACCCTTTAATTCAAAAATTTCATTATAAACGTCATCAAATTGTTGCATGATAAATTTTCCTTTATCAAATAGCAGCTTACCCGCTTCTGTCATTTTGATACCTCTTCCAACTCGATGAAACAAAGGTGTATCAAGTTCACCTTCTAACACACGTATTTGTTGACTTAAAGTCGGCTGTGAAATACCTAGAACTTCCGCAGCTTTAGTAAAACTATTATTATTACAAACTTGAATAAAATACTCTAAATGACGTAACTCCATTCTTGATACCCACTCTCCGCTTTATGAAAGATTTATAATGAAAAGGACGATATGTATACGTGAACATAACAACTTTATTTCCTACTATATTAATTGCAATTACATAATTTCTTTATTTTGTACTACAATACATTTACTACTATTTATTAATTTTCCCTCCTATTTATTTAATTTATATTTAATTAGGATATTACTAAACAGAAATAACATCTAAAAACTTACACTTTCTGTGCGTAATATCCTAACTTTTTCAACTGTTTACTTATCATTTTTTCTCAATATAGTCCAAACTACCAAATATTTGCCGAATCCCCTCTCTATGCTG
>NZ_JBEUTW010000159.1:0-18244 GCF_040492675.1 Bacillus sp. AP50 | reverse complement strand
ATGAAAGCAAATCTTACTAAAGAGGTGTTAATTATGAACTTACAACAATGGGCTGATAAAGGTATGTCCTTTGATACATATGTGAATGAAATGCAAGTAAACCAATACGAGCTACTACACATTTACAATAATTTTTTAATTCCAAATGAATTACTTCCTGTATTAGAAGAACGTCAAAATGATGGCTGGCGTGTTATCGTATTAACTGCTGATTGGTGTGGCGATGCTCTTTTATGCGTACCTGTTATGAAACGAATTTCTGAAGTTGCAAATATTGATATGCGTTTATTAATTCGCGATGAAAACTTAGAATTAATGGATCAATATTTAACAAATGGAACAGCACGTGCGATTCCAATCTTTATTTTCATTGATAAAGATGGAAATGAACAAGCCGTCTTTGGACCACGCGCTCCAAAAGTACAAGAATTAGTAACTTCAATGCGCGCTACATTACCTGAAAAAGAAGATCCAACATTCGAAGAAAAACAAAAAGAAATGTATGCTAATTTCCGTGCTACATTAGCTGATGATACTTCTCTTTGGGAACATGTAATGGAAAACATGATAGAAAAATTAGTAAAATAAAAACCTGCCGAGCTCGGCAGGTTTTTATTTTACATAATGAAGAAATAGAATACCGCAGCTAAAATGAAACGATAATAAGCGAACGGTGTTAGTTTTACACGAGATAATAATTTTAAGAATGAGACAATTGCAAGCATCGCAACAACGAATGCAGTTACAAATCCTGTTGCAAATAGCGTTACATCTGCCGAGCTTAATACATCCCAGCTTTTAATTAAATCTAATCCAGTTGCAGCTACCATCATCGGTACTGCTAAAATGAACGTATATTCAGCTGCCGCTGTATGCGACACGCGAGCTAATAAACCACCACTTATTGTAGAACCAGAACGAGAAAATCCTGGCCAAAGTGCTAAACATTGGAACATTCCAATTGTAAATGCTTGCTTATATGTGATTTCATCTAACGTTCTTGCTGTACTTGGTTTTGAAAACTTCTCAGCAACAATCATTAAAATACCACCAGCTACTAAACTAATGACAACTGGTCCTGGACCAAATAAAACCTTTTTAATTGCACTATGGAATAATACACCGAGTACCCCGGCAGGAATCATCCCAATAATAATATGTAATAAATTTAACGATGGCCCTTCTTTTACTTTCCCAATTCCAACTAACGACCATAATCGTTTCCAAAATACAACTACAACCGCTAAAATCGATCCCAATTGGATTACAACTTCAAAAACTTTCGCTCTCTCATCGTCAAATCCAATTAAATGTCCTGTTAAAATCATATGTCCTGTTGATGATACTGGTAGAAACTCTGTTAACCCTTCAACAGCACCCATGATTAAACCAATTAACCAATCAGCCACAAGTAGTGCCTCCTTAATAACAAATAATATGTAATTTTTTCACACCTTATCATAATACCTTATCCCTTTTCAAAGTGCATCCTTTTTTTATTGGCTTCATATGTTGTAGGCGCGTATTTCTTTTCTAATCTTTGATTAAATTGTATGATAGTAAGAGTTTGTTTTTTTATACGGAAAGGGGATTTTATGAAAGAAACTACTTCATTCTCACAAAAGTTAAAGCAATTTGTATTACTATTTTTTCCGATTTTCGTAACGCAAATGTCATTATTTGCGATGAGTTTTTTTGATACAACAATGTCAGGACATGCAAGCCCAACTGATTTAGCAGGTGTCGCAATTGGAACAAGTATATGGATTCCAGTTAGTACTGGGTTAACAGGGATTTTAATGGCCACGACTCCCATTGTTGCCCAGCTCGTTGGGTCCAAGAAAAAAGAGGACGTTCCTCACGTTGTCATACAAGCAGTTTATTTAGCAATTTGTGCTAGCTTCGTTGTTATCCTCATCGGTTTCTTCGTCGTTTCACCTATTTTAAACGGCATGCGCTTAGAAGAACCTGTGGAACGTATTGCAGCTCAATTTTTAAGTATTATCGCAATAGGAATTATACCTTTATTCACTTACACGGTTTTACGTGGATTTATTGATGCATTAGGAAAAACTCGAACAACGATGATTATTACATTACTATCATTACCAATTAACGTAATATTAAATTACTTATTAATCTTTGGTAACTTCGGTTTCCCAAAGCTTGGTGGTGTCGGAGCGGCAATTGCTTCCACTGCAACATATTGGTGCATTTTAATTATTACAGTCATTATTATTCAGACGAAAGAGCCTTTTGCCTCTTTCAACATTTTCAAACAATTATACCGCCCTTCTCTTTCGAGTTGGACAGCATTCTTAAAGCTTGGCGTCCCTATCGGATTTGCTATCTTTTTTGAAACGAGTATTTTCGCTGCGGTAACGCTTATGATGAGTAATTTTAGTACGACAACTATTGCAGCTCACCAAGCAGCTATGAACTTTGCTTCCTTGTTATATATGACTCCGCTAAGTTTAGCAATGGCAATGACTATTGCGGTCGGATTCGAAGTTGGTGCAAAACGTTTCGATAATGCAAAACAATACGGACTGATTGGAATTGGATTAGCCCTTGCCTTTGCTTTATTATATTCGATTCTTCTCTACTTCTTTGATGATCAAATTGCTTCTATTTATACGACAGATGCAAAAGTTCATCATTTAGCAAAAGAATTTCTTATCTTTGCGATTTTATTTCAAATTTCAGATGCAATTGCAACTCCTGTACAAGGAGCTCTGCGTGGTTATAAAGATGTAAATGTCGCTCTAATTATGACTTTAATTGCTTATTGGATAATAGGTCTACCACTAGGTTATATATTAGCAACGTATACAGAATGGGCCGCAAAAGGCTATTGGATCGGTCTTATTATCGGTCTAGCATTTGGCGCTGCCTTCCTACTTATCCGTCTCTTTCAAGTACAACGAAAATATACAACACAAAACAGCCGCTAATAATAAAGCGGCTGTTTTCTTTATGCATATTTTTTCTTGTAACGTATAATATAATGAAAAAGAAAGGTGGGTACATATGGACGACAAAGAAAAAAAGCAATCATTCGATGAAGAATTTGCCCCTGAAATTTCACCTGGATATCGGCAAGATGTACATAAGCCACCTAAATATAAAAACACTTCGTTTTTAATGGGCATTACCATTTTCGCTGCTGTATTACTCATACTTATCATTTTCGTTTATTTTTGATGAAAGGTGGCCTATTATATGAAGAAACAAGATTCCAATCGTTCAAAAAGAACTGTTAAAACACAAAAAGGATATGCAGGAGATTCTGTTCATACCCTTAAACAAGTCGAGCAAGGAAATTTATATATTGCTCAAAAAGAACTTGGTCAACAAAATGAAAATCTTTAAAGGCCCTTTATTCCTTGAGGGCCTTTTTATTCCGCATTAAGTAGTACACCCCCCAAATGTTCTATTGAGCAATGAATTTCCTTTATTGTACGCGCTGCTTTTGTTCTAGCACCATAAATATATTATTAACCTTTACAATTTTCACTTCATAATTCAATTTCATTTCACTTCTCTTACCATTTTCAGTACCCGCAACGTACGCTACAGCTTGATAAAGAAAACTCTCATCGATCTCTTCACGTACCTCCTCGTTTGTAAATTTATACTCTAAATCTCGAAAACGATTTGGATAATAATTTCCCATTAATTGTTCATACCCTCTATTTAAAAATAGTTCTTCACCTTTTCGTTTCACATCTTCTTTATTAGTAGACCCAAACACTGATAGTTGCTCGGTCACAAAATGCTCTCCTACCTTTTTCATTTCATTATGAGTTAAATTTTCTATACTTTTGTTCTTTAACTCCTTATTTAACTCGTACTGATCAATCGGTTTAAAGGTAGCAAAAACCTCCTCTTTATATGACCATAACAATATAAAAGCGATACATAGAGAACTGATTAACAGTCTTTTTTTCGTAATACTCCCGCCCTTCTTAATAATGATAGCTATATTTTAACATATAGAAAGAAAATTCTGATATCATAAAGTGGAATAACTTAACTTAGAAACGAGGAACAATTATGGACTCTTACAAACATTATATAAAAGAAGCTTTGCCTAATCTTTCTATACATTCATATAAACAAAATGAAGAAGGATGGGATAATGTAGCAGTTATAGTAAATGATGAGCTATTGTTTCGTTTCCCGCGAAAACAGGAATATGCGATGCGAATTCCGTTAGAAAAAGAACTATGCGCAATTCTCACTCAATCACTACAAGAAATCGAAGTTCCACAATATCACCTAATTTATAAAAATGAATCTGATGAGGTTCCTCTTTGTAGTTACTATACTCTCATTCATGGTGAACCATTAAAAACAGACACAGTTGCCACGCTGGAGGATCCAGAGCTGAAAGCAATTATTACACAATTAGCTACTTTCCTTGCGGTACTACATAGCATTCCTTTACACCAAGTTACAACGCTATGTTTCCCTATTGAAAAAACATGTACCTACTGGAAAGAGCTACAAACAAAATTAAACCAATATCTCACTACTAGCCTTACTTCATTACAGAAACTAGCCTTAAATCGCTTATTTGAAAATTTCTTTGCATGTTTAGCTACATCCACTTTTCAAAACACAATCATTCACGCTGATTTTACTCATCATCACATTTTATTTAACAAGCATAACAAAAGTATTTCAGGTGTTATCGATTTTGGTGATGCGCAAATTGGCGATCCTGCTTTTGATTTTGCAGGACTATATTATGATTTCGGACATGAGTTTACTACATCTGTATATGAACAGTACAGTACACTTATTTCTCATCATGATCCATTACTCATTCATCGCATTACTATCTTCTATCAATACAGTCCTTTACTACATAATATTATTTATAACTTTGAGTCAGAGAATAAACTCGAATTCATTACAGGCACAGAACAGCTAAAAACGATATTACAGGGATGAGATTACATTCTCTCCCTATATACTCTCTCCTCATACAACATTAACTTTTTATCCATTTCAACAATGACTTTATACAATTGAAATGCCTGTAAAATTTGCAGTTGAATTTCAAAAGGAGCATTCTGTTCTTTTAACCATTGAAATACTTTCGTTTCATCTTTCATTGATTATTCCTCCCTTTATTAAAACCTGCTACAAATATACGGTAAATGATGAAAAGCTTTTCATGTCAACAACAAAAAAGGATGCAAAGTTGCATCCTTTAATGTACGATATTTTTCTTCTGCTTCGCTTCTTTCTTTACTTCTTCCCCTTGGCATTCACTACGAAACGCACAACTTATACACTCAGAACGAAAATGACGCTCTGTATAATGCTCAGGTTGTTGCAACATTTCTTTCATTCTAGATAAATCAGCCATTCCAGTTATAATATCTTCCAGTTTTGGAATGTACTCATACTTAGTTCCTTCTATTAAATTAATAACTTCAATCTTTCCTGGAAGAACGCCGAAAGCTTTATAACTGAATACTGTCATTAGCTTCTGACAAAGAGCAAGCATTTCCTCATCCGCATCGACGACATACTTTTTAATTACAAACGACCCAGCACTCCACTCACCAACTTCAAATGTCAATGACATGTGGACACCTAACTCTTCCATATATGTTTGAAACTTCTCGTATAAAAACAATGGTGGTGTCTGACTATCATCCTTTTCAACAAACTGTAATAAGTGATCCGTTAGCTTCGCTAATACAATATAGTACTCCGTCTTCGAAGCAAACATATTAATCCTTACTTTTTTCCAATACTTTTCTATTAATATTAAAAGTACAATTTTCGTTTGTTGACCCGCAGGTAGCGTGTAATACTCGTTAATAATTTGATTGACAATCATTTGTGCTATTTGTTGCCATTCAAATGAAGAAGGTTCTCTTCTTTTTATATGACGAAAATAAAATTTATGCGGACAACGCATAAAATCATACAAATGATAATCTGTCATCGTTTTGATTGAGATTTTCTCATGCACTTGCTCTTCATCTCCCTTCTGCCATTAAGAAAGGTGTTTTACAAATTCAGCTCCAAACTGTAAACATTTTTCTACATCTTCATCTTCTGGCGTTAATTCTACTTTTAGTCCTTCTAACACAACTGCTGCCCCGCGCTCTTGTAGCTTTTCTATTAAAATGTCAACTGCCACTCCGTATTTCGGATAAGCCGAATCACACGATCCGAATACTGCCGCTTTTTTCCCAGTTAAATCAATAGAATCCATTGCATCATAAAAATCTAAGAAGTCATCAGGAAGATCACCATCTCCCCAAGTGTATGCACCTAAAATAATTCCATCATACTGTTCTAATATAGAAGCTTCTGGTGAATCCATAATATCAATAACTTCAATTTCATTTTCTGTTTCACGAATTACGCCGGCAATGTGGTCAGCCATTTCCTCGGTATTTCCACTCATACTTGCAAAAATCATTACTAACTTACTCAACTGAACCTCTCCCTTTACTTTGTATCTCTTTTTCTGTTTGAATGCTCTTATTCTCATCTACATATTCAGACCGAATTACATTTCTTTGCCATTCCATATGCTGATCAACATCTTTATCTTTATTTTTATCTTTTAATCCCCTCCGCAGAAGGTGAAAATTTTTTCTCATTAACATGTCGCATCCACCCTATTGATAATAATTATCAATTTTAACTACATTTAGATTAATTGACATTGATTATCAATGTCAACAACTATTTTTAAAAAAATGATTAAAATGTACAAGCTTGTCCGTTAGCTATTCATATACTATGAATGAGCATAGTTCTTTCTCAGCCCTCTCTGACGGAAAGAAATAAAAGCAACTGCAATAGAGTGCAGTTGCCTTTTTTTGTTTTTCTATGATTTTAGTAATCTTATAGTCGTCTCTAAAAATAGCTCCACTCCACAAATTAATGCTGATTCATCCACATCAAATTTCGGATGATGATGTGGATAACAAGTATATATATTTTCATTACCTGTTCCTAATTTAATGAAACAACCGGGTGCTTTTCTTAAATATGCTGAAAAATCTTCCCCACCCATAGAAGGTTCAAGCTTCACAACACGCTCATTCCCAAACAAATGTAGTGCACTTTCTTCTACTATTTTCGTAATATATTCATCATTAATAACCGGATCATATCCATATCGATACGTATATGTATACGATCCTCCATGTGCTTCTGTAATTCCTTTCACAATTTTCTCGATTTTCCCTTCTGCTTCCACCCTCAATGCTTGATTAAATGAACGAACGGTTCCCATTAAAGTTGCTGTACTAGGAATAATATTGTCAGCCGTTCCCCCATGAAATTGTGTAACTGAAATAACCCTTTGCATAAAAGCACTCGTATTTCTTGATACGATATGTTGTAAATTTGTAATAATCTGTGCTCCGATAGCAATAGGGTCTATCGTTTCTTCTGGCCGCGCCGCATGTCCTCCTTTGCCTTGAATTTCAACTGTAAATACGTCTGGTGCCGCCATCATCGGCCCATACGCAATTCCTACCTTTCCGCTTTCCAATCCAGACATAACATGTAAACCTATTACATAATCAACACCGTCCATTACACCTGCCTCAACCATTTCTTGTCCCCCACCGGGATACACCTCTTCTGCGTGCTGAAAGAATAGACGAATCTCACCTGCAAAATCTTCCTTTATATTTGATAGCACCTCTGCTGTGCTTAATAAAATAGCTGCGTGAGCATCGTGCCCACATGCATGCATCATTCCTTTATTCACAGATGTATAAGATTTACTTGTCTCCTCTTGAATTGGCAAAGCATCTATATCAGCTCGAATCGCAATTACTTTCCCTTGCTTCACACCTCTTTTAATTGCTAGTACACTATACTTCGTCGGTCTCGTTACTTCAAAAGAAGAAAATGAGCATAATGTATCATATATAAATTGCGAAGTTTCTTTTTCATGAAATGATAATTCCGGATACTTATGGAAGTGCCTTCTCCATTTCACGATATTTTCTTCCGAAATTAGATTCTTCCACACTCTATTCATGATAATTTCCTCCTTTTCAAAAGAACTAGAAATTTAAAAGTTTACTCCGTCTTGAATGATTAATAAAAACAAATACTGTATTTTTACGTATTCTTATAGTCCACTTTTATGTATTCACACAATCCACTTTCTATTTACATGTCAAACCCATTACAAATTCATGCTGAATGTAATATAATTGCTAAGTTAGGGATTTTCTTTTTTAGTATTTAGTGCTAATATCAAAAAAGAGCCTTTTGACTTATTTTTACCTAAAATGTGGGATTTTGTTTTTTTCACAATAATGTAGGACATGATACCTACAAAGAGCTATTATTTCATTAAGAGAGGGAAAGACATGGAAAGATTAAAAGAGATATGGTCTCGACCACTCACACAATGGGTTGCAAAGACGGTTTATTATCTTGCAATTTTATTTGCATTACTTTGGTTGTATGGATTCCATGATACAAACACAAGTACATTTATTTACAATGAATTCTAGGGTGGGAACGTTATGAAGTTATTAGAACAAATTGAAAAGTGGGCTGCAGAAACGCCTGATCAAACCGCTTTTGTTTGGCGAGATGCGAAAATTACGTACAAACAATTAAAGGAAGATTCTGATGCGTTAGCACATTGGATTTCTTCTGAGTATCCAGACGATCGTTCACCAATTATGGTGTATGGCCATATGCAACCTGAAATGATTGTTAACTTTTTAGGATGTGTAAAAGCTGGACATGCTTACATTCCTGTAGATTTATCTATCCCAGCTGATCGTGTACAACGTATTGCTGAAAATTCTGGTGCGAAATTACTTTTATCGGCAACAGCAGTAACTGTAACTGATTTACCAGTTCGCATCGTAAGTGAAGACAACTTAAAAGATATTTTCTTTACTCATAAAGGGAACACTCCAAATCCTGAACATGCGGTAAAAGGTGATGAGAACTTCTACATTATTTACACATCAGGAAGCACAGGTAATCCGAAAGGGGTTCAGATTACTTATAACTGCCTTGTTAGCTTTACAAAATGGGCTGTAGAAGATTTCAACTTACAAACAGGGCAAGTATTCTTAAATCAAGCACCTTTCTCATTCGATTTATCTGTAATGGATATTTACCCATCATTAGTAACAGGTGGTACACTTTGGGCAATCGATAAAGATATGATTGCGCGTCCAAAAGACTTGTTTGCTTCTTTAGAGCAATCGGATATTCAAGTATGGACTTCGACACCTTCTTTCGCTGAAATGTGTTTAATGGAAGCATCCTTCTCTGAAAGTATGCTACCGAACATGAAAACATTCTTATTCTGCGGTGAAGTGTTACCAAATGAAGTGGCTAGAAAATTAATTGAGCGTTTCCCAAAAGCAACAATTATGAATACTTACGGTCCAACAGAAGCTACTGTCGCTGTAACAGGTATTCACGTTACAGAAGAAGTGCTTAATCAATACAAATCACTTCCAGTTGGCTATTGTAAATCAGACTGTCGCCTTCTTATTATGAAAGAAGATGGCACGATTGCACCTGATGGTGAAAAAGGTGAAATCGTAATTGTCGGTCCAAGCGTAAGCGTTGGATATTTAGGAAGCCCTGAATTAACAGAAAAAGCATTTACTATGATTGACGGTGAGCGCGCCTATAAAACAGGCGATGCTGGCTATGTTGAAAATGGTCTTCTATTCTATAATGGTCGTCTTGATTTCCAAATTAAGTTGCATGGTTATCGAATGGAATTAGAAGAAATTGAGCATCACCTTCGTGCGTGTTCTTACGTAGAAGGAGCAGTTATCGTTCCAATTAAAAAAGGTGAGAAATACGATTATTTATTAGCGGTTGTTGTTCCTGGAGAGCATTCGTTTGAAAAAGAATTTAAATTAACATCTGCAATCAAAAAAGAACTCAATGAGCGATTACCAAACTACATGATTCCACGTAAATTCATGTATCAATCTTCTATTCCAATGACACCAAATGGAAAGGTAGATCGCAAAAAATTATTGAGTGAGGTTACAGCATGACCGCATATGGATCATTTTATTTTTTCGCTATAGTGGGCATTTTATTAATACCTACTATCATAGCTGGATTAAAAGGTAAAATGTTGCGTAAATATAATGCCGTTTTAACATTAGTCATGCTTGCTATTATCTTCTCAGATAAACCAAAGCAAGCAATGATGTTAGCCGCATTTATTATTTGGCAATATGCCTTAATTAAAGGCTATTTAATTTTAAGAAAACAAAATAATAGTACATTCACATTTTGCATAGCTGTTATTTTATCGATTTTGCCTCTTATTTTGGCAAAAATCGCACCATTTGCATCGTTACTACCTGAGTTAAAACTTGTTGTTTTTCTAGGTATATCTTACGTAACATTCAGAGCAGTTCAAATGGTATTTGAAGTTCGTGATGGTTTAATTAAAGAGCTTTCTTTCTTTAACTTCTGGGAATTCGTTTTATTTTTCCCTGCGATTTCAACAGGACCTATCGATCGTTACCGTAGATTCCAAAAAGATATTCAAAAGCCACCTAGCGCTGAAGAATATCAAAATTTACTATATACAGGACTAAATCGTATTTTCCAAGGTTTCTTGTATAAATTTATTATTGCTTACTTAATAAAGCAATATTGTATGGATCCAGCATTCGCTCAACACGATACAATCTTTTCAAATATGATTTACATGTATAGCTATAGCTTATATCTATTCTTTGATTTTGCTGGTTATAGCTCTTTTGTAATTGGTGTAAGTTATATGATGGGAATTAAAACGCCAGAAAACTTTAATAAGCCATTCCTTAGTCGTAATATTAAAGACTTCTGGAACCGCTGGCACATGAGTTTATCATTCTGGTTCCGTGATTTCATCTACATGCGTTTCGTCTTTTTTGCAACGAAGAAAAAGTTAATTAAGAACCGTTACACAATTTCGTATATCGGTGCATTTTTAAACTTCTTCATTATGGGAATTTGGCATATCCAAGGAAGCGCTGTTGCGCAGTATATTATTTATGGTCTATATCATGCCGCACTGTTTATTTTATTCGATATTTTCGAACGAAAAAACAAGAAGCATAAATTTTGGCCAAACAATAAATTCACACGCATCCTTGCGATTGTAATTACGTTCCACATTGTATGTTTCGGTTTCCTAATCTTCTCTGGACACCTTAACAGATACTTTTAATGCACCCTTCTTATTCCATTAAGAAGTTGCACATATAATATATTTCGGATATAAAGGAGATTTTAAAAATGGCAGAATTCAAAGAGCAAGTATTAGATATTTTAGAAGAAGTATGTGAAAACGATATTGTGAAAGAAAACTTAGATGTTCAATTATTTGAAGAAGGTATCCTTGATTCTTTCGCTGTAGTATCTTTATTAGTTGAATTCCAAGAGCGTTTAGATATTGAAGTTTCTATTTCTGATTTTGACCGTGACGAGTGGGCTACACCAAACATGGTTATTAAAAAGTTGGAAGAAATCCGATGAACAAAGCAAAATTTGGTCCGATGCTTTTAGCATTGGCCCTTTTTGCTGTATTCTTACTTATTCCAACGCGCTTCCTACTTCCACTTTTAAGTGATGAAAAAGTAGAACAAGCTGCCACTTCTTTAAAAGAAGAAAAAATTCAAAGTATGATTTTACAGCAAAAGATGTTAGCAGATCCAAAATATCTTCCGATGTACGGTTCATCGGAATTCGCACGTATGGATGCTTTCCATCCATCTAATTATTTTAAAGTAAAGCCTGAAGGGTTCACACCATTCCTTCTTGGACGCGGCGGAACACAAGACCTTGTACATGTGTTAAACTTTGCATCTACAATGGATCAATTGAAAGATAAGAAAATGGTATTCGTTCTTTCTCCGCAATGGTTTGTACCACAAGGTATTGATGAAACGCACTTTGCACCTAACTTTTCAAAACAACAAGGTTACCACTTCATTTTCAACAATGATTTAAAACCTGAAATGAAAAAACAAATTGCAAAGCGTTTATTAAACTTTGAGATTGTAAAAAAAGAAACTTTATTAAAAATCTCGCTTGAAGGTATCGCTTATGATGATACGAAGTATAAAGTAAAAGCACTTGCTGCTAAACCTTTCGCTTATATTTACCGTAACATTTTAGATCGTAAAGATTTATTTACAGCTATGTTTAATATTAAACCGCACAAAGAGAAGCTCGATCCTTCATTAAAACAAATGAACTGGGAAGAAGCTCGTAAACATGCGGATCAAACAGGTGCAGCAGAATCTGGATCTAATCAATATGGTATCGAAGATGGTTACTTCAATAGCAAAATTAAGAAAAAATTAAAGCAACGTGAAGGTTACTTAAAAAATGATGCTTATGACCAATCGCCAGAATATGAAGATTTACAAATTGTACTTGATTTATTAAAACAATCTGGTGCAAAACCACTCTTCATTTCTGTTCCTGTCAAAGGTCCTTGGTACGACTACGCTGGCTTCCCGAAAGAACGCCGCGAAGCATACTATAAGAAAGTTCATGAGCAAATTGAAAAAGCTGGTTATCCAATTGCCGACTTCTCAAATCATGAATACGATAAATACTTCTTAAAAGATCATATGCACTTAGGTTGGAAAGGCTGGGTTTACATCGACGAAGCCATCCAACAATTTTATAAAGCAAACTAGTGAAAAGACCGCTTGAATTACTCAAGTGGTCTTTTTGTATATATTTTGTAATTGTTCGATTGCATTCTCTGCTTCTTTCATAACTCGCTCCACTACATGCTGAGCTGATTCGATTCGAGCTAATGATGCTGCCTGTCCTGCCCAAAGCGACATATATTCTTCCTTATTTTGCTTCGCTGCCTCTTTGCGTATTTTAGAAGTTAATACGTTTTGCACTGGATACATCGGAAGCCCTTCTTCTTTTCCTTCATGTCTCTCTATAAATTCATTCCGAATACCCCGTGCATATTTCCCGGAAAACGCACGAGTTACAGTTGTGCTCGTATCTGTACTATGTAAAACCGCTTCTTTATACACATCGTGCGTAATACTCTCTTCACTTGTTAAAAAGGCCGATCCCATTTGAACACCTTCTGCTCCTAGTGCCAATGCCGCAACAAGCCCTTGTCCGTTCATTACACCACCTGCTGCGACAATTGGGATATGCGGAATAGCCCCTACTAACTGAGGTATTAACGCAAAAATACCGATCATAGCATCTCGTTCTTTCCCAATAAACGTTCCTCTATGCCCTCCGGCTTCGCTTCCTTGCCCGACAATAATATCTACTCCTAGCTCGGCAAGTACTTTCGCTTCCTTCACATGGGTAGCTGTTCCGATAACTTTTATTCCACTTCTTTTTAAATCATTTATTTCTTCTTTTTCTAACGTTTGAAATGCAAAGCTAACGACTGGTACTTTTTCATCTAATAGCACTTGTAATTGTTCCTTATAGCTTTTTGGAAGTTTTAACGTCCCTTCTACTTCTATACCTAATTCTCTATTTACTCCACTTAGTAATACTTTCGCCTCATTTACCTTCTCTTCTTCTATTTGTATCTCTTTCGTTACAAGTAAATTAACACTGAAAGGCTTATCTGTTAGTTCTCTTATTCTATAAATCGCTTCACGAATTTGTTCTGGGCTCATATAGCCCGCTCCAAGCGTCCCTAATCCTCCGCTATTACTTACTGCTGCAACAAGTTCTGGCGTCGTAATCGCGCCTGCCATACCGGCTTGAACAACGGGATACTCAATTTTTAATATGTCTGTTACTCGACTTGTAAACATCATTTTCCCTCCTATTTCCCTTATATCTTCTTTATTTGATAAGCTTTCCCCTGCTTTTGCAAGGGTTGAACTTCATATGAAGCGAATATATTGAAAGAGAAGGAGGCTGAGCTTAATGATTTATCCAAATGCATTAAAACAAGGTGATACAGTAATGATTATTGCACCATCTGGTCCACCTACAATCGAAAATGCATTAAAAGGTGTGAATGTATTACAAGAGATGGGGTTATCCGTAATAATCGGGAAGAGTGTTTACGAGAAATATGGATTTTTAGCCGGAAGTGATCAAGTTCGGCTTGACGATATACATGAAGCATTTACAAATAATGAAGTGAAGGCCGTTTTCTGTGCACGAGGTGGTTACGGAAGTGCTCGTCTCCTCCCTCACATTCAATATGAAATCATTCGGCAAAACCCTAAAATCTTTTGGGGGTATAGTGATATTACAGCTTTACATAATGCTTTTTCACGTTATGCAAAGCTTATAACATTTCATGGTCCGATGATTGAAGAACTAGGAAAAGGTATTGATTCCCTATCTTTATCCTCTTTCAATCAACTATTCCATCCGTATTCAACCATTTTATCTGCATCAGAATGTATCGTACCTAGCTCTCACAGTACAGTTACAGGTACGTTAGTTGGAGGAAATTTAGCTGTGTTAACAAGTATAATTGGCTCGCCCTACGAGATAAATACGGACAATACACTTTTATTACTTGAAGACATTGGTGAAGAACCGTACCGCATTGACCGTATGTTAAATCAGCTACTTTTATCTGGAAAGTTTAATGAATGCAGGGGCGTTATTTTCACAAGTTGTCACGACTGCACTCCTTCAAAGCCATCTCAATCATTGCAAGCAATATTATATGAATATTTCGCACCATATTATATACCGGTCCTATTCGGTTTACCAATTGGACATATAAGTCCAAACATCGGTATTCCACTTGGAGCTACAGCGACAATAAACACGAATAATAAAACAGTCTCTATTTCTTCCGGTATAGCCACTCCATATTCAAATTAAAAAGGAAAAGCGATTACGCTTTTCCTTTTACTTATAATAATTAAAAATTCGTCCAGATGAGATATCTGCAATTTCTTCTGGAATAAATGTTTTACTTATATCAGTACCAACATTTAATACAGCTGTAGCATCTTTCTCAATGCTACCAAATAACTCTTTCCCACGTATCGTAATAAGGGGTGTTCCTTCTGGCAACACATCTTTTACAAATTCCATTTGTGTAAAGAACGGAACGATCCATCTACCTTCTCCTTGGAAATGACGCAAACGAAGTATTCCCTCTGTTGCCCCGTCCTCTGCTTCTAGTGAACCAGCAACATAAAACTCAGTAGATAAGAGCAATTCATAAAATTCCTTTTGCTTTTGTTTATCATCCCCTGCTACAACAAGTACCTCTTCTAATTTCTTTACTGAAATTTGCTCCATATGATGCCACCCCTATTTTCAAAATGATTGTACTTAGATTATACGAAATATTCTTATTTTTTTCTACATAATTTGTAATTATTTTCTTAAAATAATTTTAAACCTTCTTTTGTCGTCACAATCGTAGCAAACTCTTCATGTAAATTTACAAGTGTCATACTGTGAATATCTTCTGCACTATACTCCTTACCATCTAAACCTTTACGGTTAAAAGTAGCCGTTGCATCACTCACTAAATATGTTGTAAATCCTAAATTCCCTGCCATTCGTGTCGTAGTTTCCACGCAATGATTTGTCGTTAATCCTACAACCACTACTGCATTACATTTGTTCTTTCTTAATTGCTCTTCTAAATTTGTCCCAATGAACGCGCTGTTAACAAATTTCTGAATAACCACTTCACCAAGTAGTGGTTGCACTTCTTCTTTAAAGTTTACCGTTTCCGCTCTCTCATAAAACATTGACTGAGCATTTTCTTTATTTACATGTTGAATATGAAAAACTGGTCGTTCCCTTTTTCTCCATTCTTCTAATAAAATTCTCATGTTTTCTTCAGCAAAAATATTATTTCTCTCGCCCCAATCTGGTAATTGAAATGCCTTTTGTACATCGATTATGATAAGTGCTATTTGATTTGTCATCATTTCCCCCTTAATTTGGCTGTAATTGAAATAGAAAACCAAGTTGTTGTGACGCAGTAATAAAGCAAACATAGGCGCAAAGCTCTACAATTTCTTTTTCTGTCCAATATTGTTTTAATACGTGAAACATAGTATCATCTATTGCTTTTCGGTCATGAACAAATGTATGCGCAAAAGTAACGGCTACACCAATCTCCTCTGCCTTTTGCATATCATCAGGTCTTCCTTTTGCCATACAGTACGGACATTCATTCCCATACGCTAATGTTCTTCTCACTTGCTCCTTCAACTCTGCTGAAAGAGTTCCTTTATTGTACAGTGTATCTTCTAACGTACTCCACGAATGTAATATATCCGAATTATGCCCTAATAACTTTTGAAACTTTGTATCTCCTACATTTGATAATGAAATTCTCTCCATCATTTCCCCTCCTATTTCCTTCTGTTTTATTGTAAAATAAATAACGTTCACTTTACATTTCATATGAATCTTAATTTATATTTTCCCTTTACAAAAATCATTATTTTACTGGAGGTATATTTACAAATGCAATTAGACCGTGTTGATCGAAAAATTTTAAATGAATTATATAATGATAGTCGCCTTTCGATGCGTGAATTGGCGAAACGAGTAAACTTATCTGCTCCGTCTACTTCAGAACGTGTTCGTAAACTCGAAAGCGAAGGGGTTATTCAAAAATACACAATCGATATTGATTATAAAAAGGCAGGACTCGTTTTAGATTGTATTTTAGAAATCACTTTAAAAAATGGTGATACAACACGTATGCAACAGTTTATTCAGTCTTATCCATCTGCAAGTTTTTGTTACCGAGTAACAGGAAGCTTATGCTACATTGTAAAAATTTCTGTTCCTTCACTCGTTGAACTGGAAGAATTTATCAATGATGTTTCTTCATATGCAACGACCGTTTCTCATATCGTATTATCAGAAGTATCTCTTACTCCTGATATTGAACATATCTTCCCAGAAGATTAATTTATTTTTATTCATAAAATATAAAAAAACCCCTTACATCAAGAATAAAAATAATATATTATGTATTAAAATACATAAAGTTCGAGAAAGGGGCTTTACATTGAAAATCTGGTTTTATGAAAAAACGGCACAATTAGATGACTTGCTTGGTATTTGGGACAATGTTCCGACCATCCCGCGAATTGGTGAAAAAGTGGAGATTTTAAAGACGGTCCGCACTGTTACAGATATTAAATATGTAAAGAACGGTAATAATTTTCGTGTGGAAATTATTACAAATTAAAAAGTAGCTCTTAAGGAGCTACTTTTTAATTATCTATTATGTGCTTTCTTTATAACGATTTTATCTTCTTCTACAGATACTGTTACATAATCATTTTCTTCTAACCGAAGCTTATTTACAGCCTCATCTGGTAACTCTATGGCCATCAATCTATCGGTTACGATCACTTGACTATACACTTCATTTTCTTGTGATGAACTCACTACTTTTTGCTCATTTATAAAACGTACTGGTGGCACGCCAACTTCTTTTACTGTACGCCATTGTTTCCAAACATAAGGAATTAACCAAAGTAATCCAACAACTGTAAGACCGATACCAATCCATAAATTACTTTGCGCTTGTAATTCAGTAATTGAGATTGTACCACTTTCTTCTCCACCGAAAAATTGCATACTTGTTGCAATCAAATTATTTAGAGCGTGCACAGCTATATTCGTCCATATATTTTTTGTCTTTATGTATAAAAGACACATAACGACACCAAACATGAACGCACCAATAACATCAAAATGTCCTAAGCCAAAAATAATTGAAGATATAATTACAGCTTTTTTAATTCCCCATTTATAAGCCATTCGCTGTAAGAAAAATCCCCTAAAAATAACCTCTTCCATAATAGGTGCTAACACACATGCTGAAATGAAAGTAAATATCGTCATATATACGTTACTCGTATTAATAACATTTCCGTCTTCTAGCATAGTAACTAAGAAATTCGGTAACGTATGTGCTAATATGTAAAATTGAATCTGAGATATGCCAACTGAAAAAATCATCCCCATTATCGTTGCTAATATAATTAATCCCCAAGGTAAACGTCCTGGCTTATTAAAAAAACTGTTAAATACAATATTATTTTTATTTGTTTTTACGTATAGCCAAAGTAACGGAAATACAAAAAATACAGTTATTTGTGAAATAACCTCCATCGTATTCTCAGAAACATTTGCTAGACCTAATGGGATCATTATAAGGAGCACCCCTATAATCATCCATCCAAAAAAGCTACGTAGCCTTATACGTGAAAATGCATAGTGCATATAGAAC
>NZ_JBEUTW010000158.1:0-7857 GCF_040492675.1 Bacillus sp. AP50 | reverse complement strand
ACGTAGAGGTTGCATATGGAAAAGGCCTTTCATCAAGTTATATACTATGCATTCATTTATTCAAAAATATATCTATCCACTTCTTCCACCATTTAAAAACGATTTTTGTTTTCTTACTTTCTAATTTATTCATTTTAGAATTTGTTTTTAATATGGAAGGCATTATTCAATTTTTATTTAATAAGGCGTTTGTTTCACCTCCAGCTGCATTTATCACACTTGTTATGATTGTTTTACCATTTTACGCCATTTTCCAAATAGTCTCATTCATGATGAATAGATGGAAAAAGCAATTGAAAGGAGTATCATTATGAAATCTATTTGGAAATCAAAACGCTTTTTAATCGGCTTTACTTATCTATTCATACTTATTTCAGCTAGTTTTATTTATAGTTGGTTCTTTAAAGATAACATCCCAAAACCTCCTCAGTTACTTTACAATGACAATAACGAATTACTTGGAAAGGCCCCCTTTCCGCCATCGTTAATTCCACCTTTTGGATCTGATCGTTTTGGAGAGTCTGTTTTCTTACAAATTGTAGAAGGAGCAAAATTCACTATTTTATTGGCCATGGCAATTAGCTTCTTTCGAATTTTATGCGGAACATGTATAGGAATCCTCTTAAGTTTATTTGCTCCAAAACTCAAGAGATTTTTCCAGTCATGCTCAGAAGTTTTTTATTATATTCCAACTCTATTTATCGCATTCATACTCATCACGCCCGTTAATATTATAATCACATCAAATGCTGATGGGGTAGATCCAAATATTTCATTTACGTTTTATCAAGTACTCGTACTTATTTTCGTCGCTCTGCCTACACTTTCTTTATACATATCCTCAGAAGTTGATGAATTTATGAAACAAGATTACATCTTAAGTTCACAATTACTGGGGGCTAGTCGTTTTCATATTATAAAAAAACACTTACGAGTCTTATTACTTGACCGCTTATTTGTATTATTTATGGAACATATCGTCCAAACACTCATACTCGTTATCCATTTAGCGTTGCTTAACATTGTAATTGGCGGCATACAAATGCGTGAACTCTATGACGGAGTGCTCAAACCTGTTTCTCTATCTAATGATTGGGCAGGTCTTATTGGATTAAATCGTAATGAAATGAATCTTTCATGGTGGATTATTTTTTATACTCTCGCTTCATTCTTTATTACGATTCTATTTATTAAGCTTATGACCATCGGGATTCAAGATGCACTGAAAGCAAGAGATTCGCAAATTGTAGCAATTCAAAACGTTCCAGATCATAAAAAATTCGTTAAACATAAAGATTCCTTTTCGTTTGCAAATAAAGTAAACCTTTAATCATTTCTCATTAATCAAGTATTAATTGGCATTGATATTATAGAAAATAAAGAAGATGATTCCTATTAAATACAGGGATCATCTTCTTATGCTGTCTAACTTTTTTACATGTATTTGCTAGACTCATGCTTTTTATATTTAAAGTGAATTATTTGCAATCACAATTATGTTTTTTAAAATCAATTACCATACGCCCTTGAATTCTACCTTGTTCCATTTCTTCGAATACATTTTGTACTTTATCTAGAGAACAAGTTTGAACAACCGGCACTACTTTTCCTTCTGCCCCGAACATAAACGCCTCTTCCAAATCTTTACGAGTACCAACTAGAGAACCAACTACTTCAATTCCATCCAGTACAAGTCGTGGGATGTTTAAGTCCATTGTTTCTACTGGTAGCCCTACTGCAACTACTTTACCGCAAGCACGTACTGCATCAACTGCTGAGTTAAAGGCTACTTTAGAGACTGCTGTTACTACCGCAGCATAAGCGCCACCAAACTCCTCTTGCACAATTTTATCAGCAGGACCTTGAGAAATTGGATTGATAGTCATATCAGCACCAACTTCTTTCGCTAAGGCTAATTTGTCGTCATTAATATCTACTGCGATTACCTTTGCACCAAATACATTTTTAGCATATTGGATAGCTAAGTTACCTAATCCACCGCAGCCATAGATTACAATAGGTTGACTAGGTTTAATATCTGATACTTTAATAGCTTTATATGTAGTTACACCAGCACAAGTAATTGATGATGCTTGAGCAGGATCTAATCCTTCTGGTACTTTTACCGCATAATCAGCTGTAACGATACATTGTTCAGCCATACCACCATCCACTGAATAACCAGCGTTTTTAACTTCACGGCAAAATGTTTCTCTACCAGTTACGCAATATTCACAACGTCCACAAGATTGGAACATCCATGCAATACTTACACGGTCACCTATCTTTAGTGAAGTAACATCATCAGCTATTTTCGTAACAATACCTACACCCTCATGACCAAGAATACGGCCATCAGTGTTACCAAAATCATGATTCGCAACGTGTAAATCAGTGTGGCAAACTCCACAATACTCTACATCTACTAACGCTTCACCTGAGTGTAACGGACGTAATTCTTTGTCAATCACTTCGATGTTTGCTTTGCTGTTTTTATTAACCACTACTGCTTTCATATGTGATCTCCCCTTTAGTGTTTTAGCATTTTAATGAGTTTATCTCACAACTACTTTCTTCACTACTTTGGCTAGTTATTCTACCAAATTTAAGTGTTCAATCATCATTACATCTTCATCATAACATGACACTTCATAAACAACTTGTGAAATTATGAACAATATTTGAATTATTACACAAATCGGTCTTTATTTTAAATTTTTAAAAATGAGAGTTTATCATTGACTATAAGTAAGTCACATATTTCTAAAACAAAATAAATTAACAAACTTCTCACCGATAAAAAAGCTCTTCACTCAATATTTTCTACATGTAAACACTTAGTTTCACAGTAATATCCTTTGCCACCAACATAAACTTTTTCTATTTTATTTTTGCTATTGGTTGCTAATTTAACTAATATTTCAGAAGGCGAGTGTAAAGAATAACCTTGTTCAAATACATAGACTTCTTTTTTCAAGTAGTCCTGTTCATAAAGGTAGCAAGCTAATGCACCGTTCGAAGTTCCAGTCGCTGCTTCTTCATTGATGTCGTATAGCGGAGCAAAATTTCTGCATATAATTCGATTGTCATTAAAAGTATATAGATGCATCCCGACAACATTATAATACTTGCTGATTTCTTTAATTTTTTCAAAATTAGGTTGCAGTGCATGTAATTGTGTTTCGCTTTTTATAGGAATTAAAATATCTTTTAAGCCCGTGGAGACAATTTGAATTGGGTATTTATTTTCTATACCTTTACTATCAAAACAGTCGATGAACTCGTTTGGAGATACAACATCATAGAATATCGGTTTATTTTGTTCCATGAATATGATGTCATCTTTTATAGTAATAGTAAGAACACCGCTGTTCGTTTCAATCGTATAGCGATTCCTGAAAAGTTTATTTAAATGCATCAGTATCGCGAAAGAGCCAATTGTGGCATGACCACATAAATCAACTTCTTCTTTTGGTGTAAAATACTCAAATTTATAATCAGCAATTTCAGATTCTGATATAAATGCGGTTTCCGCATAGCCCAGTTGTTTGGCTATTTCCATTTTTTGAGTAGTGGTCAATGTATTCTCAATAAATACCACTCCTGCTTTATTTCCGCCTTTATGATCCTTGCTAAATGCACTTGCAACATAAACAGATATTTTCATAAGACACCTTCCTCACTTATAGTAAATTATAGTATAGAAAGCACTACATATAAATTCCATTGGATAAATTATCCCTAAAATAAGAAACAAACTATTTTTAGCATTTGAACTCTCCAAAAATAGTTTGTCTACAGTCTGAAAGCTCTTCATTTGAAGAGCTTTTTTTATATTCGCTTCATCGAAATCGTTTCACGTATACTTTGTAAATTTTTTAGAGTTTCCTCTTGTCGCTGCAACGACAACCCTACATACAAAGTATCTAATAAGCTTAACTGTGCTAATCGTGATGAACTTGCTTCTGTGCGGAATTCAGTCTCACGTGTTGATGTATATAACGTTATATCAGCAAGTTGACTTAATGCTGATTTCTTATAGCTCGTAATCGCAATAATTTTGGCTCCTCTTGCTTTCGCTACTTCTAACGCTTCAAGTAATCCTTTATTGCTACCAGAATGAGAAATACCAATAACAACTGAATTTTCCGAGAGTAAACCTGCCCCCATAATTTGAAAATGCGAATCAGTATGAGCGATACAAGAAATACCCGTTCTCATAAACTTATGATACGCATCCATTGCAATAATACCAGAGCCACCATTTCCATAAAACTCAATTCGACTTGCTTCTTGTAAGGCTCGTACAGCCTGCTCAAGTGCCGTTTCATTAAGCAAATGTAAAGTATCTTGCAGTCCTGTAATATGCGAATGAAAAACTTTTTTAGCAACAGTTACCATACTATCTTCTGCTGATACCTCTTCATGGATATTTTGCATCGGTGTATGTACAATTTCACGAGCTAATGTAATCTTTAAATCTTGAAAACCTTGCAAACCAAGGTTTTTACATAAGCGGAATATCGTAGCTTCGGAACTATTCGTAACTTCAGCTAATTCTGTAATAGATTTATGTACAACATCTTGTGGATGTTTCAAAATATGTTCGGCAATACTTCGCAATTTCGGTGATAAACCATTTAACGAAGCCTGAATCTTTCCAATCCCACTTCTTGTACCAGGCATAGCATATCCTCCCCTTCCATCGTAGCTTTATCCTGTAAAAACCGATTAGTTGAACTAATCATCAGTGGGGATGGTCCTCCACTGATTAGAGTTTCACTTTATTGTACCTAATTATCGAAAGAAGAAAAACCTATATTAGGGATTACTATAATTTTTAATTGCTCCTATGTATTCTGTCATACGATATAACAGAATTATTCATGCTTATGAATAATTCTCTCCATGTTTCACTGCGTATAATGCGGCTTGCGTACGATCATCCACTTCCAATTTAGCTAAAACGTTTGAAACGTGTGTTTTCACAGTTTGTTCTGTAATATGAAGTTCTGCTGCAATCTCCTTGTTGCTTCTTCCTTTCGCAATTTCGCGAAGTACCTCTTGCTCTCTTTTCGTTAACATTGAAAAAGGATTTTCTACTTCCTTCTTTACTGCAGAACGCCCCATTAATGCAGGTGTTACTTTCGGGTGAAAATTCGCATTTCCTTGATGTACTGCAATAATAGAAGCGACAAGTTGCTCAGGTTGTACTTCTTTTAATTGATAACCATCTGCTCCAGCTTCAAGTGCTGGTATAACATAATCTTGCTCTGAAAAACTACTTAATATAAGTACCTTTATTGTCTCATCATATTGCTTTAGACGTTTTGTTGCCTCAATTCCATCCATTTTCGGCATCGATACATCCATTAGTACGACATCTGGTCTTTCTTTTTGCACGAAATGTAATGCCTCTTCGCCATTTTCCGCTTCCCCAATAATTTCAAATTCTTCTCTCGTTTTCAAAAAGAATACAAGTCCTCTTCGAACGATATGATGATCCTCAACTAGTAGCAGTTTAATCTTCAACCTTATTCTCCCCTTCAAATCGGCAATTGAATTTCTATTTTTGTACCCTTTTTCAGCTCTGTTATAATTTGAAACGATCCCTTCATTAACTGAATACGTTCCTTCATACTTTTCAGGCCAAGTGCTGATTCCCTTACTTGTTCTTGTATAAATCCTATTCCATTGTCTTCTATGTAAAAATGTAACTGGTTATTTTCTATTTTCAAAAGAATATGTACCTTTTCACACGAAGCATGCTTTTTACAATTATGTAGCGCCTCTTGGCTAATACGCCATAAAACTTCTTCTATTTCATCCCCCATTGAAACCATCCCATCAATTCGAACTTCCACTTGAACTCCTAATAACTTCCCGTAATTTTGAATTGCTTCTACTAATCCTTTCTCCAATCCTTCAGGTCTTAATTGCCAAATTAATAGCGTCATCTCTTGTAATGCTTCTTGTGATAATTCCCCAATATAACTTAACATCTCTTGCAATTCTCTATCTTGCGTCATATTCAGAGTACCTTTCGCTGTTAGCATAATAGAAAATAACAATTGTTTTACTGAATCATGTAAATCACGTGCAAGTCGATTTCTTTCCGCTACCACTACATATTTACGTTCTTTCTCAACTAATTGAATACGTTGTATTGTCGTTCCAATTTGAAATGCAATTGATTCTAATAATGCTAACTCTTCCTCAGAAAAATGAGTCTTATGAGGTGCAGCCACATTTAGTAGACCAAATTTTTCTGATCCAGACCTAAGCGGAATTGTCGCATGATGTGTAACATCTTCTGTCTCTCCCCAATTACATTCAATTGCATCTTCTATTCGCTTACATTCAATAATATTAGTCGCTTTTTCCAATCTCCCATTCACAAAACGTTCTACACACCAACAGTTTCCTTCACACATCGGCTTCTTCTTTTGCCACGTAAGAGCCTCTGGTAAATTTTCGTCTACAAGCATACTGTGCTTTCCACTTTCATCAATAAAGAATATCCACCCTGTTTGTAAATTCATTACTTGTAACAATGTATGCAACACTTTTTCTAACATATCCTGTAAGTTTGTTGCTTCATTTAATAATTCAGCAATTTCTTTTAATGCTTCTAAACGACGCATCTCTTTTTCTTCAAAGTTCATTCTCATCACCAACTACAATTATAACATTAAGAAATTTCTAAATTCTATAAATAAAAAAAGAACCGAATTCCTTCAGCCCTTTCTTTATATCAATCATTTTATTATTGTTATTCTATCCAATGTTGGAAGCAGAATTTTTGTTAACAAACGATTCTACTTTAGCTGTCCGATAAAGATTGTCCACCATGGATATGCTGTAAACCTTCAGTAGTAACAACCATATTCGCTGCTGGCATTTGCACTTGATTTTTATGGAACATAGACATTAATTCAAATCTTACTTGTCTAGAAGTTTCAAAATAATCTTCTGGCTTTATTAAACCTGTAATACAAAATTCATAGCCAACATATTTCAAGTTAGGATTTAAGTCTGTAACACCGACGTATTTAAATGGTTCAACAGCCTCATCCTCTACTCTATAAAGAGTTTGATTCAATTTTTCATTGCATATAACACATACTTCTTCTAACAATTCCTTCACTCTTGTTGGATCTTCCTGATAACTTACCGTGATGCGTTCAATTACACGCATCCATCCTTTATTAAAATTTTGTATCGTTCTAATCTCTCCGTGCGGGATGGTAAGTAGTTTTCCTGACCATTCACGAATTTGCATAAAACGAATACTAATCTCTTCAATAGTTCCTGAATTTGTTCCGTTAAAAGTTACAAAATCACCAACCCGAAACTCTTTGTCCGCTAATCTTGCAAAGCCTAATATAACATCTTTTAGCATCTGTTGTGCAGCAAAACCGATGACAACTCCAGCTATCCCTGCACCTGCAATAATACTTTTTATATCTACAAATTGGCTAATTAAATATATGATAAGACTGATGATAATGATATATCTAAAAATAGATCGAATTACACTTTGAATCGTCTGCTCTATCTCTTCATCAAAAAAGCTTGATTTCCTAAAAAACCAATCAATAATACGGTTTATTACAAAAGAAATAATGATTAAAACTAAAGCAAATAGTAAAAATCTTAAAAGTAAAAACTCTCTTACATAATTAAAAAATTCTTCCGTATACGTTAATAAGCTCATTTAACCACTTCCTTACTAATTAAAAAATTCATAATCGCCTAAGTTTGTTCCAGAAAAATCTATTATCCTACTCTAAAATGCCGCTGCCCTTACTATGTATTTTGACTCTATTACTAATTCACTTTAAACAGTATGTCTAG
>NZ_JBEUTW010000157.1:0-26032 GCF_040492675.1 Bacillus sp. AP50 | reverse complement strand
CTGTTTATGTAATTTTTAAGGAAAATGTTTTTCCTATTGTCGTATATGCAATATGGAGAAACAAAAAGCTAGGAGTGGATTTGTTTGATAAAAAACCCCAAGGTTTTAATATTAACTGCACATTACGGTAATGGTCATGTGCAAGTAGCAAAAACATTAGAACAAACATTTCGCCAAAAAGGAATTGAAGATGTTATTGTATGCGACTTGTTTGGAGAATCACATCCATTTATAACTGACATTACAAAATATCTATATTTAAAAAGTTATACAATAGGAAAAGAATTATATCGTTTGTTTTATTACGGGGTAGAAAAAATTTATGATAAGAAAATAGCATCTTGGTATGCGAACTTTGGAAGGAAACGTTTGAAAACACTTTTACAGGTGGAGAAACCAGATATTGTAATTAATACATTTCCAATTATCGCTGTACCAGAATTAAAGAAACAAACAGGTATTTCAATTCCTGTCTATAACGTATTAACGGATTTTTGCGTGCACAAAATATGGATTCATCGAGAAGTAGATCGTTATTTTGTTGCAACGGATCATGTGAAAGAATTGATGGTTGATATCGGTGTACCTGCGGAACAAATTGTTGAAACAGGAATTCCAATTCGGAGTAGTTTTGAGTTAAAGGTAAATCCAGAAATCATATATAATAAATATCAGTTATGTAAGAATAAAAAGATTTTACTAATTGTAGCAGGTGCTCATGGGGTATTAGGAAATGTAAAAGAACTATGCCAATCATTTATGTCAGTGCCTAATTTACAAGTAGTTGTCGTTTGTGGGAAAAATGAAGCTTTAAAACAGGATTTATTAAGTTTACAGAAGCAAAATTCCGATGCATTAAAAGTGTTTGGGTATGTTGAAAATATTGATGAATTATTCCGTGTTACTTCTTGTATGATTACGAAGCCAGGCGGAATAACATTAAGTGAAGCAGCAGCGTTGCAAGTACCTGTCATTTTATATAAGCCTGTTCCAGGACAAGAAAATGAAAATGCGATGTACTTTGAAAGAAAGGGAGCAGCAGTTGTCATTCGCGATGATAGTGAGGTTTTTGCAAAAACAGAGGCATTATTACAAGATGATGTGAAGCTTCTTCAAATGAAAGAAGCAATGAAAAGCATCTATCTTCCAGAGCCAGCTGGCCATATTGTAGATGCAATTTTGGCGGAAAATCATGCAGAACCGCGTCATATACCTATTAAATCACCTGCTCTTGCACAATCTTTTACTTAATATGAAACCCTCTTTGTATATGTAAAGAGGGTTCTTTATTATTTTTAAAGAAAATTTAGTGAGTTATCCACAAAAGGATTGCGCTTTCATTAAACAGTAAAGTCGGAATATTAACAACTATATCCACATTGTCCACAATTTTTAGAAAAATATCCACAATTAAAACAGCTGATATATGCTTTAATATAGAAAAATATTAAATGTTTTTGAAAATTACTAACAATTTCATCGGTTTTGTGGATAAAGTTGTCCACAGCAAAAAAGTCCCTTATGTATAAGGGGCTTTTTTGCTTACTTCTATCAGTCGAGAAAATTATGTAATGAAAATGAATAATTAGGGGGGGAACTTCTAATTATTCATTTTCACTTTAAATGCTTTTCGAGCGATATCCTGCTGCACGATCTGCTTTTTGAAATTCGCGTTGATAGAGAACTTCTTGTGTACTAGATAATGTGTTTTTTGCTTTATCACGTTTCTTTTTATCCATTACAAATCACCTCGTGTCTTAAAGTTACTATTTATCGTTTCCAAAGACATGAGGGGATATACGCATATGGAAAATGTTAACGATTGATTATCATTTCAGAAAATTTAGATTACGCTTCTTTTAATTGATGAGCATCTTGGAAGGTTGTATCTCGCATTGTAGCAAGTGTGTATTGATCTTTTGGAATTTCATATAAGTTATACACTTCTTCGTTTGCGTTAATTTCATCATATACGGCTTTTCTTGTTTCGTTTGCTAGATTCACATATTGCAGTTTTTCTGCAGCTTTAATAGAACGAATATTTATTTTACGAATACGCATGAAAATTGTTTCAATATCTAATTCATAGAAAAGTTCACTAAAAAATGAATCTTTTGCCAATTTGTTATAGCCTTTTCCATGATATGGTTTGCCAAGCCATGTCCCGAGAAATCCAGCTTTTTCTTGCACATCAAATAAAGTAATTGTTCCGATAGGGTTACCCCATTCATCTAAAATTGTGCGTGAAATTAATTCACCACGCTCTTCAGCTTCAATCGTTTGTTTCGTTAAGAATAAATATTCTTCATAAGAATAAGCCTTTTGACGCACAAAAGGGAAGACAGCTGAATCCACCATTAACTCGTATAGAACGTGGCTGTCGTGTAAGTCGCGTTTTTTCAACATACTAACTCCTCCTCACACGAGGGTAGCATGACGAAAAAACACCCCACCCTCGAAATTTTTATATCAATCTTTAAAAAATTTCGGGGTGGGAATCGAACCCACTAGAACCAGTTTCTAACGCTGGTGGCGCACCATTTGCCTTCCCCATTCATCAATTTGAAAATGATAATCACGACACAAATTGATTATGGTTTCATTCAGTTTATAATCGTATAATACTTTATCTAGTCAAAAAAATAAACTAGTTTTTTTTATTTTTTTTGTAAATTATTTTTCCATCAATCATAGTTAGTACAGGCTTGGCTAAATAATGGAAAGGATGATGAGTCCATAGCACGAGATCGGCGTCTTTTCCAACTTCGATGCTTCCAATTCTATCCTCTAAACGCAAATTTCGTGCTGGGAATATGGTGATTCCTTCTAGTGCTGTTTTCTCGTCTAACCCTTCTCTTACTGCAACAGCAGCGCAAACATTTAAATATTGAATGGGTGTATAAGGATGATCTGTTGTGATAGAAACTTCCACACCATTTTTTGATAATATATGGTAAGTATCCCATGTTTTATTTTTTAGTTCGATTTTAGAACGGCGTGTCAGAGTGGGACCAACTGAAACCTTCAAATTGTGTTTTGAAAGTTCTTCAACAATAAAGTGTCCTTCTGTGCAATGTTCAATGCGTAAATCGAGATTGAATTCTGTTGCAAAGCGTAGAGCAGAACTAATATCATCTGCTCGGTGAGCGTGGATACGTACGGGTATTTCACGACGTAATGCTTTTAAAATAGGAAGCATTCGAAAATCAGCTTCGTGCCCGTAGTGTTGTGCTTCATAGAATGATTCCCGAAGTAACCCCATAATCCCCATACGTGTAATGGATTCTTTTGTTCCATTACTATGGACTTTTTTAGGATTTTCTCCAAAGGCAATCTTTAAACCAGCAGGTTCTTGAATAATCATATGATCAATACAAGTTCCAGCTGTTTTTATTACACAAGTAGTACCCCCGATAATATTTTGACTGCCAGGCATAACGTGAACGGTTGTAATTCCGTTTTGTACAGCGTCTTGAAAGGCAATATCGAAAGGATGGATTCCATCTAAAGAACGAATATGTGGTGTTGAAACTTCAGATGTTTCATTGGCATCATTTCCAGCCCAACCAGTACCTTCATCATAGAGACCAAGGTGAGTATGGACATCAATAAAGCCAGGTAAGAGATGGAGTGCTCGTGCATCTATAACGGTCATATCTTGAGTAGGTGGAATAAAAGGTTTGACCTCGGTAATTCGCTCTCCTGTAACGAGTACATCTCCTTGAAATTTTTGAGATGTAATAGGGTATACAATGGCTTGTTTGAGCAATATTTTCATAGGTACCTCATTTCTGTTACTTTATAATGCTAATGGAAGTTAAGGGAAAGTAACTGAAAGGTTATTTGTATGGTAATGCTTCGGATCCTAGAAAATGAAAGTTTTGAAAGAGCCCATGTAAAATTGTGTTTTAGAAGTACTACATTGTATGCGAAAGTATATTTTGTAATGCATGGTCTATTTCTGGAAATGTGTATTGGTATCCATGTTCAATTGCTTTAATGGGTAATACACGTTGCCCTTCTAGTACAAGTATGCTCATTTCACCTAATAAAGTTTGAATGATAAAAGAAGGTACAGGCAACCAATGAGGCTTTTTCATTATAGTTGCAATGGTTTCTCCAAATTCCTTCATTCTTATAGGTGTTGGTGCTGTCATATTAAGAGGACCATCAATTTCTTTTTTGTGTATAATGAAATCCATCATACGAACGACATCGTCTATATGAATCCATGATAACCATTGCTTCCCAGAACCAATGGTGCCGCCGATATAGAATTGATAGGGAAGTAGCATTTTTGGAAGAGCTCCTTCATTTGCACCTAATACAACTCCAAATCTTGCGTAGATTGTTCGTATTCCGAGAGAACGTGCTTTAGATGCTTCTTGTTCCCATGAATATACTGTATTTGCTAAAAAGTCATTTCCAGGAGTCTCATGCTGTTCTGTAAAAGACTCTATTTCAGACGTTCCATAGTATCCAATAGCACTTGCGTTAATAAATGTGTGTGGCTTTGTATGGAGTCCCTGCAATTGTTTAATGAGTCCTTTTGTTGTTTGAATTCTACTGTTTAAAATGGCTTTCTTTTGTTGCTTTGTCCATCTACTATTAATAGACTCTCCGGCTAGATTAATAACTACATCAATAGAAGAGAGGGGGAAGGTTTGTAAATCTGGTGTCCATTGAACATACTGAAGGTTAGGATCGGAAGTTTCAGTAGTTTTTTTTCGTGTGAGAATGTAAACAGTATATCCTTTTTGAATAAAAAAAGTAGAAAGGGATTTGCCGATAAAGCCTGTACCACCAGAAATTGCGATTTTCACAAGTATTTCCTCCTCATTATATATATTCTTGAAAAGAAAAAATGTTCCTCGACTATGTTAAAATAATAGAGAGGTGAGAGTATGGCTGTCATTACAAAAATAGAAGTACAAAAACGATCGAAAGAACGATTTAATATTTATATTGATAAAGGTCAAGGCGAAGAGTACGGATTTAGTGTGGATCAAGTAATCTTAATAAAACATGGATTACAAAAAGGCTTAGAAATTGATGAAATCGAGTTAGGAAATATTTTGTACAATGAAGAAGTGCAAAAAGCATATTTACAAGCAATCTCCTATTTATCCTATCAAATGAGAACAAAACAAGAAATAGAAGATTTTTTACGAAAAAAAGAAGTGGGACAGGCCATCATCTCTGAAGTCGTTTCGAAATTATTACATGACCGATATATTAATGATAAAGAGTATGCTGTTTTATATACGCGAACGCAAAGTAATGTGAATCGAAAAGGTCCAACTGTTATTAAAAGAGAGTTATTAAATAAAGGTGTTCAGGATTTAATTATTACACATAGTTTACAAGAATATCCGAAGGAAAAGCAAATTGAGAATGCCTTGTTTCTCATAGAGAAGAAGAAAAAATCTTATCAAAAACATTCTTTTTTACAAATGAAACTAAAGTTAGATGAGATGCTTGTTCGAAAAGGATATTCTAGAGAAGTAATTCAAATTTGTTTGGAAGAATTGAAAGACGAAAAAGATGACGAAAAGCAACAAGAAGCGTTACACTATCATGGGAATAAATATTATGAGAAATATAAGAAGCATGATGGATGGACATTTGAAAACAAGATGAAACAAGCGTTATATCGAAAAGGATTCTCTATTGATGAAATCGAGATATTTTTGCAAATGAAACGCGAAGAGGAATGAGGAGAATAAGATGAATATGCCAAAACGCTACAGTGAAATGACACCGCATGAGCTAAGGGAAGAAATTGGCGCTTTGAAGGAGCAAGCAGTAAAAGCTGAGCAGCTTGGGATTGTCAATGAATTTGATGTATTAATGAGAAAAATGGCAATGGCTCGTGCTTATATGACGGATATAAACAAATTCCGTATTGGTGAAACATATGAATTAGTAG
The DNA here is from genome assembly GCF_040492675.1 of Bacillus sp. AP50. NCBI lineage: Bacteria > Bacillati > Bacillota > Bacilli > Caryophanales > Bacillaceae > Bacillus > Bacillus sp. AP50. Next base: position 20,103 of record NZ_JBEUTW010000157.1, on the reverse strand, counting down.
AAGAACCTGGTGTATTATTTAAAATTACGTATTTCAATGGGGTATTTGCTTGGGGATATAAGCAAAATGATAATGAAGAGATTGGCATACCAATTTCCTTATTGCAAGAAAAATAAAAACCAGAGAGCATATATCTCTCTGGTTTTCATCTTTGGTAGGCGTTAAAGGAGATAGGAGATTCTAAAATTGGCGTTTTTTACATTCATTTGCCAATATAATGAGAGACTGGGTTTGTTGCGTCTGTCCGTTAACTTGCGCTTTCGCATGTTTTGGACGAGTCCACGTATGGTTAAATAATTCAGAACGACTATCTAAGCGATCACGGTAGCTCATCTTTATCACCTCGTGTAGGAAGTTAATTTAATTTGTATTACTCTTCCTGCTGATTTGCAGTACGCATACGTTCTTGTGGGTGCGTGTTAATTGTGCCGTTAGGTCGTTTCGAAGCGAAGCGTGATTTCGCTTTCGGTTGACCGTCGATTTTGCTGTTGTTTTTTGACTCAGACCAAAATTCGGCTTGTTTACCCATTACGAACGCCCTCCTCATTATCGGTTGATACCTCTTTAAGAAGTATCAATTATAGAATGTGCAAAATTGAAGAAACTATCCTTTAGAAATGAAGGGATAAATAGGTAAAAGGAGATTATAATATGAATGATATTTATGAAACATTAACGAAAGAATTATTAGACAAGAATGACAAGCTTTCTTACGCACAAGCTCGTGCGTGGGTTGAGTTACTATGGGAAGATTTTCAAACAACTTATGCAAAATCAGGTCGTTATCAAGGCGATGAAATGACAGAACAAGTGGTACGATCATGGATTAATAATCATGGTGTACGCCTTCATGAAATGCGTACAAATAATCCGAAGTATAGTCATTTAATTAATCAAGAAGATCATTTGAAACATTAAAAAAAGCGACTTAAGTCGCTTTTTTTAATGTGGAAGTAATTCCAGTTTTTTTCGAAGCTTTTCTTCACTAAAGATCCATCCTGTATAGGAACTAATAATATTTAAATTGTGGTCGAGCTGAACGATTGCAACAAATGGATAATAATCTTTACTTCGATATCGTAAATCAATGAATCGTACTTCATAATAATGGTCATGATCAAAAATATCCCAGCGATATACAGGAGAGAAAGATAGAAAGGCCGAGATGTTTTCATCTTGTTTAGCTGCTCGCATAATATTATTGTCTGGGAACGGTACCCGATCGAACTTATCATATATCATGATGTTACCACGGTGCCATCTCGCAACGTAGTAATAATCAGCCGTAACGATTGCTAAATGGTAATGGTAAAATCGGTAAGAAGGAGAAATGATAATCTTTTCGACATTTTTGAAACGTTTGTGTACAACGCTTCTTATATTTCTGTGCATCATAATCCGTCCGATATAGTAAACAATCATTAATATATATGCCGCTAAAGCTGTATATCCCTTATGAGAACCGACGAGCATGCAAGCAATTGCAAGTATATGGATAAAGAAAATTACGGTATCGAATGTATTAATCACGCCGAGTGCGACCCATTTTTTTGTGAAAGGCCGTAATGCTTGTGTACCATAGGCATTGAAAATATCTACAAAGACGTGAAGGAAGACAGCAATAAATGACCAAAGCAGTAGATGAAGATATGGAGCGTCTGAAAAGAAGGCGAAAGAGATGCCACTTATAAGGAATGACCAAAGAATTACCGCAGGAATAGAATGAGTAATCCCACGATGATTTCTTATATATTTAGCGTTATTACGCAATTTTAAAACTGTGTCAATGTCAGGAATGTTGGAACCAGCAATTGTAGCAAGCATAACAGCTTGGGGGCCAATATCACTTTGTGCTATGGCTGGATCTAATGTTGCTAAGCTACCTAAAGTGATACCCATAACAAGGTGAGTGGCTGTGTCCATAGAAATCCACCTCCGTTTTTTATTAATGTAACTCTTTTTATTCGATACCTCAAGTCCTTTGCCTTCTATTTCCTGTATCATCTTACTTAAATTTTTTCCTAAAATCTTTATAATAGTACTTATATGCAAAAAAATGAGGGGGATCAAGTTTGACACTTGAAATACTAAACAATTTTAATATAGAGCAGTTTCAAAATGATTTAATTGGTTGGTTTGAAGAAGAACAGCGCGACTTACCATGGAGAAAGAATAAAGATCCATACCGCGTTTGGGTTTCTGAAATTATGTTACAGCAAACAAGAGTAGAAGCTGTAAAACCATATTACGCAAATTTTATGGGGAAGTTTCCTACACTTGAAGCGTTAGCGAACGCAGATGATGAAGAAGTATTAAAAGCATGGGAAGGTTTAGGATATTATTCTAGAGCACGTAATTTACATGCGGCAGTAAAAGAGGTAAAAGAAGTATACGGCGGAGTTGTACCAAGTGATGTAAAGAAAATTGAAAAGTTAAAAGGAGTCGGACCATATACAAAAGGTGCTATTTTAAGTATCGCATATGGTATACCAGAGCCGGCAGTTGATGGAAATGTTATGCGTGTATTATCTCGTATTTTATCAGTATGGGATGATATTGCAAAACCAAAGACTCGAAAAGTTTTTGAAGAGATTGTGCGTGAAATTATTTCGATTGAAAATCCATCTTATTTTAATCAAGGTTTGATGGAATTAGGTGCACTAATTTGTATTCCGAAAAATCCAGCATGCTTACTTTGTCCTGTACGTGAACATTGCAGAGGGTATGCTGAAGGTGTTCAAAAAGAATTACCAGTAAAAAGTAAAGCGAAAGCTCCTAAAATGGTACCTATTGTTGCAGGTGTACTTCAAACTGAAGACGGTCGTTACGTTATTAATAAACGTCCAAGTACAGGTTTGTTAGCTAACATGTGGGAGTTTCCGAATGTGGAACTTGGAGAAAGTATTCGAAATCAGAAGGAACAGCTTATAGATTATATGAAAGAAAAATTTGAGCTCGAGGTTTCTATTGATGAATACGCAATGAATGTACAACATACGTTTACACATCGTACTTGGGATATATTTGTATTTTACGGAAAAGTAACAGGTAATATTGTTGATACAGATACATTAAAATTTGTATCAAAAGAGGTATTTGAGCAATTACCTTTCTCAAAATCACACCGTACTATTTATGAAAATTGTGTGGAGAAAATTACAATGCAATAAATAAAAAAGTGTTCCCAATCTAGGGAACACTTTTTTAATCGTAAGAAATTTTTGTCCCATGAGTCCAACTAGCTTCACCTTCTTGTAAGCCGCCTCTTGATTCGATTTCTACTACAATTTCTTTGTAAATACTTTGCCCTTCTACATTTAAATAAGGCAGAACCTGTTGTAGTGAGTGATGAAAATAAGCTAATTCATCTTCTTTCCATTCATTTTTTGAAATCATCGTTAGTTCAGTCATATCGCGTCCTATATACATATTTACACCTCCATTTTCTATAGTTTGAATGAGTAACAAAAGTTATATGCGGAAATTTTAAAAAAGAAAATTACGGATAGCTTCTAAGTGAATTGGTTACATTATTGATTGTGGAGGTGAGAAAGATGAGTAAAAAACAACAAGGTTATAACAAAGCAACTTCTGGTGCTAGCATTCAAAGTACAAATGCTAGTTATGGTACAGAGTTTTCAACTGAAACAGATGTACAAGCTGTAAAACAAGCAAACGCACAATCAGAAGCAAAGAAAGCACAAGCTTCTGGTGCACAAAGTGCAAACGCTAGTTATGGTACAGAATTTGCAACTGAAACAGACGTGCATTCTGTGAAAAAACAAAATGCTAAGTCAGCTGCAAAACAATCACAATCTTCTAGCTCAAATCAGTAATGAAAGAAAAACACTTCTCTAATTCGGGAGAAGTGTTTTCTTTTTGCGTGGATCGTTGTAATGAAAAGAAAGCGAACGACATAACTTCTAATAAGTCAACAAATGTAGTCAAAGGAGAAGGAAGTTAACAATTAGAATTATGTAATTAGGAATAATAACTGATGAATAAGTCCAAAAGGGGGTAAGTAATGAACGATTTTGATAAGTTGGTAGGGGAGCAATTAGAAACGATGGATGAGTTGTTAAAGTTACAAGCACATCTAGAGAAGTATCAACAAATCGAAATGAATGAAAAAGATACGTGCGATAAAAAAGAACTGCATTTTATCCGTCAGGAAATATATAGAACAGAAGTAGCGTTGAAGATGTTACATGAGAAATTTGAAGAACAAACGAATAGTGTAATTCAATCTTTTACAACTGAAAAAATGATTTCAAATTTAGGATAAGATATATTGTTATCTTCAGGTGAAAAGTCCTTCTTTGTATGGAAATAGAGAAGGGCTTTTTCTATTACATGTCCTCGCTTATAAATAATGCAGTACAATCCCTATCTCTTAAGAAGAGTTGGGGCATAGTATTCAACGATAAACCTCCTGCATATTCAGTTTGAAAAATAGAGTCTTATCCCTTTAGTTTTAAAATTTCGACAAAAAAGTTATAATAGAAAAAAAGTGAATGCCGTTCAAAGGGCATTTGCAGTTGAAAGAAGGGAGCATATATGGGATTTCCCAAAGAAGGAGAAAAAGTACAAATACATAGTTATAAACATAATGGCTCCATTCATAGAATGTGGGAAGAAACAACAATTTTAAAAGGGACACAGAGTCTTGTAATCGGAGCGAATGATCGTACAGTAGTTACAGAATCGGATGGCCGAACATGGATTACTCGTGAACCAGCAATTTGTTATTTTCATGCCAACTATTGGTTTAATGTGATTGGGATGCTTAGGGAAGATGGCGTATATTATTATTGTAATTTAAGCTCACCTTTTGCGTATGATCCTGAAGCATTAAAGTATATTGATTATGATTTAGATATTAAAGTATATCCAGATATGACATATACGCTTCTAGATGAAGATGAGTATGAAAAACATAGTCAAATTATGCAGTATCCACCTGTTATTGATACAATTTTAAAACGAAATGTAGCACATTTAACACAGTGGATTCATCAAAGAAAAGGTCCATTTGCACCAGACTTCGTAGATATGTGGTATGAACGATATTTAATGTACAGAAATTAAAACAAACCTGCAGGGGGCTTCCCGGCAGGTTTGTCCTATTAGAGGGGGGATTATGTGCAAGGCATAAAAAGATATTTACAATTTGTTAAACCATATCGATGGCTTATTGCTATTACAATTATTATTGGACTAGTTAAGTTCGGTATCCCACTTATTATGCCGTGGTTATTAAAGTATATTATCGATGATGTAATTCAAGGCGCGGGCTCACTTCAAGATAAAACATCTCAATTAATAACAGCGATTGGAATTGCTTTTTTTATTTTTGCGGTATTAAGACCACCGATTGAATATTATCGTCAATATTTCGCCCAACGTATCGCAAATACAATACTGTATGATTTGCGGAAGCATATTTTCGGTCACTTACAAAAGTTAAGTTTACGTTATTACTCCAATACAAAAACAGGGGAGATTATTTCGCGTGTCATCCATGATGTAGAACAAACGAAGGATTTTGTAATTACTGGTTTGATGAACGTCTGGTTAGATACTGCAACAATTGCTATTGCTATCATTGTTATGTTTTCTATGAATATAAAATTAACATTTGTTGCGTTATTGATTTTACCTATTTATGTAATTGCAGTGAAATATTTTTTCGGACGTCTTCGGAAATTGACGAAAGAGCGTTCACAAGCGTTAGCGACGATGCAAGGGTATTTGCATGAACGTATTCAAGGAATGCAAGTGACACGTAGCTTTGCGTTAGAAGAGTATGAGGGGAAGCAGTTTGAAAAAAGAAATAATGAATTTTTAACGAAAGCATTAACCCATACAAGTTGGACGGCAAGAACATTTTCGGCAGTAAATACGTTAACCGATTTAGGTCCGTTACTTGTGATTGGTTTTGCAGCATATGAAGTAATTCAAGGGCAGTTAACGCTAGGAACGATGGTAGCTTTTGTTGGATATATGGATAGTTTATATAGTCCGCTTCGCCGCCTTGTTAATTCATCTACAACATTAACACAATCTTTTGCATCGATGGACCGTGTGTTTGAACTGTTAGATGAAAAATACGATATTGTTAATGTACCAAATGCGGTACAAACGAAAAAATTAAATGGAGAAATTGTATTTGACAATGTTTCTTTTCGTTATAATGCAGATGAAAAAGAGATATTACACAACTTGTCATTAACTATGCAGCCTGGAGAGAAAGTAGCGCTTGTAGGAGCGAGTGGGGGAGGAAAGTCATCTCTTGCTAGTTTGATCCCGCGTTTCTATGATGTTTCTGAAGGCGCGGTTTATGTAGATGGCATAGATGTAAGAAAGTACAATATGAGAAATTTGCGTAGTCATATTGGAATTGTACTGCAGGATAATTTATTGTTTAGCGATACAATTGGAGCTAATATTTTATATGGAAATCCGAAAGCTACAGAGAAAGAAGTGATTGCAGCTGCCAAAGCTGCGCAAATTCATGATTTTATTATAGACTTACCAGATGGTTATAATACTGTCGTTGGAGAACGTGGTGTGAAGCTATCAGGCGGGCAAAGACAACGCGTGGCAATTGCACGAGTGTTTCTAAAGAATCCGTCGGTACTTATATTAGATGAAGCAACTTCAGCATTAGATTTAGAAAATGAAAGGTATATTCAAGAGGCGCTTCAGACGTTAGCCGCTGACCGGACAACGATTATAATCGCACATCGATTAGCGACGATTACGCATGTTGATACGATTATTTACATTGAAGACGGTGAGATTAAAGAGACTGGTTCTCATGAAGAGTTAATGCGAAAAAGAGGATTTTATTACAATTTATATCAACTTCAACATATAACAGAAACAGCTCCTTTACCATAAAAGGAGCTGTTTTTTTATTCGTCTTCTTTTTTATCATCGATTTGGAGTTCTTTTTCTGGTTTATGATATGTGTAGAAGCTATCTACAAGCAAATCTAAATGCTCTACTTCTTCGCTATAGTTAATGATGGAAGAAATAAGAGGGAAGAGATGTAACCATGTTTTATATGCTTCTTCATCGTCCTTATTTTGATATTCCATAAAGATATCAATTAATTCTTGTTTACCTGTTTCAACTTCATCAAGCATTTCAACTGATTGTTGTTTTTTTGCTTTACCAATAAATTTTAATAAAACTTGTTCATGATAATGCGTTAATGAGTCAAGTTCATTTTGGATAGATTCCTGAAATTCTTCCGGCATATAGCGCAGTTCATTTTCAGTACGGTGTAATGATTTTAACGTACTTAAAGCACGGCTTGTTGTCGCTAACATTTGTCTGAATAAAACGAGCTTACGAATTTTTGCGAACTTTACTTTTTTCGTATAGCTTCTTTCTTCTTTATACAGCAAATAGTAATGATTTAGTTTAATCATTTTTTCTTTCATACGATCAATATCAGTTTTTAGCGTTGTAAAATCAGAAGCCTGCCTGCTATTCATTCGAATCCATTTTACAATTTCTTCTGTATTATCAACGATACGATGATAAAGTTTTGTTTCATATTTTGGCGGCATAAATACTAAATTTACAAGTGAAGCCGCAATAATACCAATCATAATCGTCGCAAATCGAAGTAAGGCAAAACTAAAGAAATCTTCGCCTTGATACTCCATAATGGCGATAACTGTTACTAAAGCAATTGATATTGTGTTTTCTAATCGTAATTGTAATGTAAGAGCAATTACTAATATACATGTTAATCCAATAATAAAAGGATTATGTCCAAAAGCAGTAGCAAATGCGATAGCAAATATCGCACCAATTACATTTGCTTGAATTTGTTCAAGTGCTGTTAAATAAGAACGGTATACAGACGGTTGAACAGCAAAGATAGCTGAAATTCCCGCAAATACCGGACTCGGTAATTGAAGTAAAATACAAGCAAATAAAGCTAACGTGATGGCAATACCCGTTTTTAAAATGCGAGCACCAAGTTTCATACCCTTAATAAGATCCTTTCTCTTGTCATAATGAATGTACAACATGATACTATACATTCATTACAATATGTTAGCAAGTGATATTTTAGTGACGTTAAAAGAAATTAGTGTTCATTTTATCCCGCTAATTGTGAGTAGTAAGATTCCTGCCTCAAAAATTAGAAGCTAGATGCCGGTAAACGCTTGATTGGTGTAGGCTAATTAAAGTTTCACTTTATAATTTTTCCTAATTCCTTTTAAACATCAGTTTTTAGTAAAAAAACCTGCTGAATTTCAGCAGGTCTCAAATTGTTACTATAGATTACTATGAGAAGCGTACTTCGTCAATTTTTTCTTAATAATGAAAATTACTCATTTTACTCTGTTGAGATAGATGGGTCTGCCTGTTCTTTTTTCGGGATAATCTCAAAAAATTGGTTCTGTATATCATCTAATAATGCTGTTAATAAAGCAACTTCCTCATATTGCTCATGTTCGTTTAGTACACGAATATAGTCTAGCAATAATTCAGTTACATCTTTCAAACCATTTTTACTAATTGGTTGTAATGTAACATTTGCCCCTTTTGCAATTCTTCTTTTTAAGGCCTGTTCTGTTAGGCCTAAGTTTGAATCATGACGCAAATAAACAACACCGCCAGTCATGCCAGCGCAAATCCATGGACCAGGGTCACCTAAAACAAGCGCTCGCCCATTTGTCATATATTCAAAAGCAAAACCTTTAATATTGGAGTATGCCCCTATATTTCCTTGCTCTTTTTCACGGAGTGGTTTTGTTATTCTACCTCCAATTATCATGTCTGCCCCAGAAAGGCGAATGCCAGCGCGAGCATCAGCGTTCCCTTGCACGTATAGTGCCCCTTTTTGTGCACCATATCCAAATCCTTTTCCGACAGAACCGTTATAATATACTCCGTCTTTTCCTTTTGATTTCGTTATATAAATCCCACCACCAAAGGAAGTTTTACCAATGCCATCTTGTGCGCCGCCATTTACGTGTATAAATAAATTTTCACTATTGTAAGCGCCTAACCCATTTCCGGGAATAGAACCATTCGTATACTTTAATGTAAGTGGTTCAAGTTGAGTAGCTTCATATAGTTTACTGCGAACGCGATAACATGATTCTAGACCACCCATAACGCGTTGCTCTACACCAACGCCTACTAATTCTTTTGAGTCAGCGGAATGAACTGTCTTAAATTGTTTTTCTGGTACACCATCTGTTGTTGTAACAGATGGATGTTCTATTATTTGTAATAAATTACGTAAGTTTAATAAATTTTCGCCTCGAACTTGCTCTAATAAATCAGAACGCCCAACAATTGCTTGTAAATTTGTATACCCAAGCTGTCCTGTTAATCGTTTTAGTTCTATACCGAAAGAGGTGAATAAATTTAGCAGGCCAGTAACTGCGCTTTCTAATTCGCGTGGGACGAAGCGGCGTAACCCATGTTCCTTTGCTTGTGCTTCAGACTCGATTTGTGTTGCAATTCCGACATGGCAAGTATCTAGATGACACCCACGGCAAGTAGTGCAGCCGATTGCAATCATTGATAGTGTGCCAAATCCAATACGGTTTGCTCCGAGAAGCATGATTTTCAAGGCATCATTTACACTTCGAATACCACCATCTGCCCAAATCTCTACTTTATGTCTCATGCTCGCTTCTAATAAAGCGTTGTGAGCGGCTTTAACACCAATTTCTACAGGAAGACCTACATGTTGCAAGGCGTGAATACGTGCAGCACCTGTTCCGCCATCGAATCCGCTAATGTTAATAAAATCAGCACCAGCTTTGGCGATACCGACAGCAATTGTTCCGATATTAGGAACGACAGGGACTTTCACGGCTACTTTGGCAAGTTGATTAGCTGTTTTAATTTCCGTAATCATTTGAGCTAAATCTTCAATTGAATAAATATCATGGTTATTAGAAGGTGAAATTAAATCTGAGCCAATTGTCGCATTACGTGCTTCAGCGATTTTGGCTGTTACTTTTGAACCAGGTAAATGCCCACCTTCCCCAGGCTTTGCGCCTTGACCAATTTTGATTTCAATTAAGTTCGATGAGTTTAGTAGTTCGGCATTTACTCCAAATCGCCCAGATGCCACTTGTTGTCCACGTGTATGTGGATATTTTCCAATCATATCTTTAATTTCGCCGCCTTCACCGTTCAAGCTAATCATATTTAGCTGATCGGCCGCTTCTGCATATGCGCGAAAGGCAATTTCGTTTTGAGAACCAAATGACATAGAACTAATAATAAATGGAAAATCATGGTTTTTAATGCCGATAGATACTTCTTCAGTTGGAACGACATGTTTTGTTTGTTTCGTTTGAACAAGGTGTCTGATTGCGATGGGATTATTCTCTTCTAGTTCACTTAACTTGTCACGGTAATCATCATAAGAATTTCCTTTTGCAACATCGCCGATTGCTTTCCAAATTCGCGGGAATATATGAAATGATTTTCGCATTCTAATTTTAGGATTGTTATAATCATCCGCTCGCATTTTTGCATCTTCAGCAAGTGATTCAAGTGAAAAAGCTAAATCATTTGAACCGAAGAAATTTGTAATCTGTAATATATTTGCGATTTCTTCATGTAACCCAATAGATGAATAGAGACGTCCGTAACCACGTAACTCATGAATTCCAATTGTTGAAATGACTTTTTCTAATCCTTTATTAAGTGCATTATACAGATTCGTAATTGGTGTTTTTGTTCCATCATTTACAGTCGCGAATAATAAATATGGATTAATACTATCTGCTCCTAATCCATATAGCGTGACAATGTCATGTAAGGAGCGAAGGGCACCAGAACGTATAACGAGAGAACAATTGCGGCGTAATTTATTTTCACTTAATGCTTGATGTACTTTAGCAGTAACTAAATGTGGATCAATCCACAATCTTTCATTTAGATGGGCTTTTGCGTCATCTAATACTAGTAGGGAAGCACCATTGTTAACAGCAGCTATCGCTTCAGAACTAATGCGGCTTAATGCACATTGTAGAGTTTCTGACGAGCTGAATGTAGCAGAGATTGTGGCGATAGAGTTATGAGTTTTAAATAGCTCTATGAGTTGTTCGTACGTAATTGTGTGTAATTCCTCTGCAATAGGTTGTGCCACGCTGCCTTCTAAAATAATTGGTGAAAGCATTTCAACTACAAATGGCCGTTTTGCGCCACTTAATAAACTTGGACGCTCTCCAAGTACAGTACGTGTAGAGAAGTGTTCAATTTCACGGTCACGGTCAATTGCAGGGTTTGTAACAACAGCTACACTTTCTTTAATGAAGTCAGCGATATTTCGTCTATCAGTATCAAGTGCGGCAAGTGGTGAGTCATGCCCAAGTGAGCGTATTGGCTCAACGCCTTTTGTTGCCATCTGTTCAAGGAGTTGAATATGTTCTCGGTCCCATCCGAAAGCGACGTATTGTTTCGTTTCAACTTGAACAGAATCACATAGCCCTTGGATTTTTTTCGTTTCAGGGATAGATAAATTTAAATGGTAATTGGTAGTATCAATTCGCTTTTTAAAACGGTTATATACTTGGATTTGATATTTGTCATATTCATAAAGAACAAGTTCATCTTGTTCATTCCATTTTAATCCGACTTTTTCTCCAGGAGCGAGTGGTTTTGGTTCTGCTACATATTTAGTTGGTGATACAACTCCAGGTTCAGAAGAGAAAATATAAGAGCTCTCTGTCTCTACTTTCCATACTGGGCGTAATCCAAGGGAATCAACGCTGAAAACAGCTTCATCTTTAAAACGGGAAATGATGCCAGCTGGTCCTTGGGCAAAATGTCCCCATGCTTCACGTATATACGTATATAAATCTTGTAAAGGTGTTTCATAAAGTTTAATTTCATTAATAATTGGTGGGAATAGAATTTCCATTGCTTCAAATAAGCTGTAGTTGTATTGAACAAGTAGGGTTTCTAAGGTGCGGTTTAAATCTTGAGAGTCACTGCCTCCTGCAGTAAGTGGTACATCAATCATTTCGGCTTGATCGCGTAATTTCGCAATTGTGTTAATTTCACCATTATGTCCGAGAATGCTAAATGGTTGTACACGAAAAAAATTAGATAATGTATTAGTAGAGTAGCGGTTATGTCCTAATGTCATAGTTGAAGCGATAAGCGGATGTTGTAAATCATTATAGTAGGCAACAAGCGTATCACCAGCACCTAGAACTTTATATACAACATGATCACGACTTAATGAAGCAACATGAATTGCTTCGTTTTCCTCTATTTTTATTGTGACAGAAAATAATGTTTGCTCAATATTTGTAATTTCGTTTTCTGCGATAAGGGCAACTTGCCAAAATAAAGGTTCTTCTTGTTTACCAAGTGGACCGAGCGCATCTGAGTTTGTTACATCATCACTTTCGAAAATGATAGTAAAGTTTTTGTTGTTTAATTGCGTACGAATATAATCTTTTAAGGCAGTAATGTCTTCTTTTTTATTTAGAAAAAAATGTCCAACGATAAAGTGGGGATGATCCACAATCGTTGGATTATATCCGCTACTTTTTAGTTTTTCATTCCAAAGCGTTTTTGGTATATCAATGTGAATGCCGATGCCATCGCCCTCACCATTAATGAAACCAGCTCTATGATTCATTTTGATGAGTGATTGTATGCAAAGGTCAATGTTTTCTTTTGTAGCAATTTTTCGTTTCTCCATAACGGAAACGATTCCACACGCATCATGTTCTGCATTTCTATAATCTCGAAATAAAGACGGTGTCCATGTATTTTTTTTATTGAGCATCCGTCAATCCCCCCTCTTGTAAAAATTAGAATAATCTTACTATTTAAGGTGCGAATCACCTTGTACACAGAGATAGTAATGCTGTAAAAGAATATAAAACAGATAATTATGAATAATTATACTATTAATACGGGATTTATGAAATAGAAAAAAGGAAAAAAGAAAGGTGAGCTTTCTTTTTTCCTTTTAATGACGGGATTATTTATTGTCTGCTAGGGCGGCAAATGCTCTGCCGACAGCTTCGATTGTATATTCAATATCTTCTTTTGTATGTTCTGTAGTTAAGAACCATGCCTCGTATTTAGAAGGTGCTAAGTTAATTCCTTCTTGAAGCATAAGCTTGAAGAATTTACCGAACATTTCACCGTCTGTATCTTGTGCGGCATCGTAATCTTCAATTGTATTTGTTGTGAAGTATACAGTTAAAGCCCCTTTTAGACGGTTTAATGTAATGTCGATATTATGTTTCGCTGCTTGTTCTAAAATTCCTTTTTCAAGCATTGCACCAAGTTCATCTAATTTCTCATAAAGCCCTTCTTGTTGAAGCACTTCTAGACAAGCGATACCTGATGCCATAGAAGCAGGGTTTCCTGCCATTGTACCAGCTTGGTATGCAGGTCCAAGCGGAGCAACTTGTTCCATAATTTCTTTCTTACCACCGTAAGCACCGATTGGTAAGCCGCCGCCAATAACTTTACCAAGCGCTGTTAAGTCAGGTGTCACACCAAGTAAGTCTTGAGCACCACCGTACATAAAGCGGAAAGCAGTAATAACTTCATCATAAATTACTAATGCGCCAGCTTCGTGAACAAGTTCATTCACTTTTTCAAGGAATCCTGGTTTAGGCTCTACAATACCGAAGTTTCCAACGATCGGTTCTACAAGGATAGCTGCTACTTCATGACCCCATTTATCTAAAGCCTCTTTTAAAGTTTCTACATTATTAAATGGAACGGTAATAACTTCTTGTGCAATACTTTGTGGTACGCCAGCTGAGTCAGGAGTTCCTAAAGTAGAAGGACCAGATCCAGCTGCCACAAGTACTAAATCAGAATGACCGTGGTAACAACCAGCGAATTTCATGATTTTTGTGCGACCTGTATAAGCACGAGCAACACGAATCGTTGTCATCACTGCTTCTGTACCAGAGTTTACGAAACGGACTTTATCTAATGCAGGCATTGCTTCTTTTAACATTTTTGCGAATTTTACCTCTAGCGCTGTTGGTGTTCCATAAAGTACCCCATTTTCAGCAGCTGTTGTAATTGCTTTTGTTATATGCGGATGAGCATGTCCAGTAATAATAGGACCGTATGCTGCTAAATAATCGATATATTTATTTCCGTCTACATCCCAGAAATAAGCGCCTTTCCCACGTTCCATAGCAACAGGGGCGCCGCCGCCAACTGCTTTAAAAGAACGAGAAGGACTATTAACACCGCCCACGATATGCTCTAAAGCTTCTTTATGTAATGCTTCTGACTTTGTGAATTTCACTACAATTCATCTCCTTACAAAAATCTATGTATTATTCTAACATGTTTTTCGAAAAGACGTATTGTTTGTGATAGCGAAGGCAGTTGGGTAAACTATTCGTTGTGACATTTAGGAGGGGGGTCCGATTATGAAATCGGTAATTGAGGTACAAGGGTTACGTAAAGAGTTTACAGCCTATTCAAGTCGTCCGGGCTTAAAGGGTGCATTTCGCGATTTATTAAATCGTAATTATAAAATAGTACCAGCAGTAAACGATGTATCTTTTACTGTAAAGCAAGGTGAAATGGTTGGTTATATCGGTGAGAACGGTGCTGGTAAATCAACAACAATTAAAATGCTTACGGGGATTTTAACTCCGACATCAGGGCAAATCACAGTAAATGGAATGAACCCACATAAACAAAGAGAAGAATTTGTAAGAACAATTGGTGTTGTTTTTGGACAGCGTTCGCAACTTTGGTGGGATATTGCAGTACAAGAATCGTTTCGTTTATTAAAGAAAGTGTACGGTGTATCAGACGCTCAGTATAAGGAGCATATGGAGCACGTAATTGAAACGTTAGATATAGGGCCTTTATTAGATAAACCAGTTCGAAAATTATCTCTTGGTCAAAGGATGCGTTGTGAATTAGCGGCAGCCTTAATTCATAATCCACCGTTATTATTTTTAGATGAGCCAACAATTGGGTTAGATGTACTTGTGAAATTGAAAATACGTGAATTTTTAAAAGAAATGAATGAACGTTATAAAACAACAATTTTATTAACAACACACGATATTACTGATATTGAAGCTTTATGTGAGCGCGTTATCATGCTGGATGAAGGGAATATTATGTATGACGGTTCTTTAAGTAATCTTCGTACGCAGTGGGGAGCAGAGAAGGAAATTCACTTTCAGTTTGTTGCACCAGTTTCCTATCAGGCTTTATCAATGGTTATGCCAGATAATCATGTCGTTTGGTCGAAAGCGAAAGAGGAAAATGCATGGGTTGCAAAAATTCCGAATGAAGAAGTTATTATTTCAATGCTTATTTCTAAAGTAGTACAAGCATTTCAAATTAAAGATTTAAAAATTAACGAAGTGTCTACAGAGGAAATTATTCGTAACATTTATGAAGAAGGTATTACGCATGGGTAAGTATATTGAAATGATTCGAATTCGCTTTTTAATGATGCTTGCGTATCGTACAAATTACTATAGCGGGATTTTAATTTATACGATTAATATCGGTGCTTACTATTTTTTATGGCAAGCAATTTATAGCGGAAAAGAGAATATTGAAAGTTTATCTATTTCGCAAATGACCACGTATATCGCAATCGCGTGGATGGCACGTGCCTTCTATTTTAATAATATAGATAGGGAAATTGCGATGGAGATTCAAGAAGGACGTGTGGCTGTAGAATTAATTCGTCCGTATAACTATTTGGGAATGAAAGTTATGCAAGGTCTTGGCGAGGGAATATTCCGTTTTGCCTTCTTTTCCATTCCAGGCATGGTTATCGTTACGTTATTATTTTCGTTGCAAATTACAACGAATTTTCAAACTTGGTTATATTTCTTCTTATCTTTAATATTTAGCTTTATTATTAATACACAAATTAATTTAATGACGGGAATGCTTACGTTTTTCCTATTTAATAATAGTGGAATTATGTATGCAAAACGCGTTGTTATTGATTTATTTTCAGGTCTATTATTACCAATTAGTTTTTATCCGTTATGGGCCCAAAAAGCAATGATGTTTTTACCGTTTCAGGCTATTAGTTATATTCCAAGTATGATTTTTTCTGAAGGTATAGAGGGGAGTAAGTTGTATGAGGCTTTAGTATTTCAAGTGATTTGGGCGATTGTACTTATTATTCCAATTGTACTCATGTGGAGAACGGCGAGAAAACGTCTAATTGTACAAGGGGGATGATGAGATGCTATATATAAACTTATTTTTACAATATGCAAGTCAATATATAAAAACGAAATTGGAGTATCGAGGCGATTTTATCGTTGGTTTACTTTCTGATTTATCGCTTCAAGCAGTTAATTTAATATTTATTCTCGTTGTATTTGGGCATACACAAGCATTGAAGGGATGGAGTCGAGAAGAGGTAATCTTTATTTATGGTTTCTTTTTAGTACCATTTGCCATCTTTTCAGCTTTCTTTAATATATGGGATTTTAATGATCGATACATTATTAAAGGGGAGATGGATCGTGTATTAACGCGACCGATCCATAGCCTATTTCAAATTATATTAGAAAGAATGGAACTTGAATCTTTAATTGGAGCTATTACAGGGATTGTTGTAATGGGATATGCAGCTGTGGAGTTACAATTATCTTTTTACTGGTATGATTTCTTCTTATTTATATTGATGGTAGGAGGAGGAGCACTTGTATATGGAGGGATATTTGTTACGTTGGCGAGCCTTGGTTTTTGGTCGGATGCGAAAAGCTCAATTATGCCTCTTATGTATAACATAGGTAATTACGGGCGCTATCCTGTTAATATTTATAATCGTGTAATTCGTTTCATTTTAACGTTCGTTTTACCGTTTGCGTTTGTTGGAGTATATCCAGCAGCATACTTTTTAAGAAAAACAGAATGGAATAGTTATGCGTTTGCGACGCCAATTGTTGGTATTATCTGTTTTACGATTGCAATCACCCTCTGGAACCAAGGGGTAAAAAGGTATCGTGGCGCGGGTAATTAATTATAGAAGCTTGTTCGTTTCTAAGGGATAAATCAGTTCTCCACCTCATACATATAAAATGAGGTGGAGGACATGGTATGGGGATTTATTCTATTAATTGCAGCAATCGCTATTTTGAAAAGTGTCCAATTATTATGGAGTTCCTATTCAGATTCAACGCGTTTTTTTTCGCTCTATAATTTGGCCACATTATTTTTAATCTATACAACAGTACTAATCGCATTTGGATTAAGTTACGTTGTATTAGAGGAAATGGGTTTCGCAGTTTTGAAAGAGGATGGAGAAAGTTTGAACGCTCATTCTTTTCAACTCGTCGAAGTTTGTTTATATTTTAGCGCAGTTACTTTATTGTCTGTTGGATATGGTGACATATCTCCGATTGGAATTGGGCGATGGATTGCAATCGCAGAAGCGCTAATTGGATATACACTCCCTTTTGCTTTTGTGATGAGGTCTGTAATAGACAATGAAAAATAAGGAAGCATTTGTTATAGTAAAGGAAAAGAGTAGGAGTGATAACTATGATTACAGTAGGAGAAGTGGCACCAGAATTCACATTAGAGGGAAGTAACGGAGAAGAAGTTCGCCTAGCTGATTTCCGCGGTAAAAATGTAGTTCTCTATTTTTATCCGAAAGATATGACGCCAGGATGTACAACTGAAGCATGTGATTTTCGTGATGCGTATGGAGTATTTCAAGAGAAGGATACGGTTATTCTTGGAGTAAGTCCTGATTCAGCGAATAGACATTTGAAATTCATTGAGAAACATGAATTGCCATTTATACTTTTAGTAGATGAAGATCATAAAGTAGCAGAGTTATACGATGTTTGGAAGTTAAAAAAGAACTTTGGGAAAGAGTATATGGGAATCGAGCGTTCTACATTCCTTATTAATAAAGACGGTGAACTTGTAAAAGAGTGGCGTAAAGTGAAAGTGAAAGGACATATTGAGGATGTTCTTTCTTATATAAAATAAATCTACATTGGAGATAAAATATGCAGAAACAAGGCAAGTGTCTATACATATTTTACTGCCTTACATAAAGTGGAAGTGTAGGGCATACCTCCTCAGATGATAGTATTCCAAGTGCGATTATGTCGCACTTTTTTCTATGGAATATATGAAGAAAAAAGGGAAAGATACATAAAAACAAGTCCTGAATATAAAAATAAACTACATACTTATAGTAGAAATATTGACGATTTATAAGAAAAGGAGTACACTCTTTATAAGAATTATAAAATAATAATCCGTATAGAATCGGGGTGCATGACGGTGGTCAAAGAAGAATTAAAAGAAGCGCTAGAAATGCTGAAAAATACGGGTGTACGCATTACTCCACAGCGTCATGCTATTTTAGAGTACCTTGTGGAATCAATGACGCACCCAACAGCGGATGATATTTATAAAGCATTAGAAGGTAAGTTTCCAAATATGAGTGTTGCAACTGTCTATAATAACTTACGTGTGTTTAAAGAGGTTGGACTTGTAAAGGAATTAACTTATGGAGACGCTTCAAGTAGATTTGATTATGTTACAAGTCAACATTATCATGTGATTTGCGAAAAATGTGGTAAGATTGTTGATTTTCCTTATGGAGGCTTGGAAAAGCTGGAAGAGGAAGCTGCGAAAACGACAGGCTTCGTTATCAATAGTCATCGCTTAGAAATTTATGGCGTTTGTCCAGAGTGTCATAAGGCGTAATATATAATAAAGAAAGAGGCTAGCCTCTTTCTTTATTATATAAGGATTAGCGTGAGGTTAATCGGGATTTACAGTGCTAAGTTAGTAAGGAGGGTTAGATAAAAGTTTGTCGAATTTACTTTGTATTGGTGGAAATGAATTCTGGGAGGGGACATTTTGAAGAAATATGAGATTAAAAATAACATTCCAACATTGGAAGAATATAAATATTTATGTGATTCTGTGGGATGGACTAACTATATGAACTTTGAGGTGGCGGAAATATCACTTCAAAATTCGATTTACTGTATAACAGTCAAGGATAATAATCAAATCATCGGCATGGGGAGAATTGTTGGTGATGGGGCTATCTATTTCTATATTCAAGATATAGTGGTTCATCCAGAGTATCAAAAGAATGGTATTGGAAAGAAAATAATGAATACTTTAGTAGAATACTTAAATCAGAATGCTCCAGATAAAGCATTCATTGGTTTGTTTGCGTCGCAAGGTAAAACATCATTCTACGAAAAATATGATTTTAAAGATTATTCGCCTAATATGACAGGGATGTTTACTGTTATTTCGAAAAAATAGGTGTAATAAATTTAATAAAACAATTAAAAAGTTGATTTTTTAATAAATCAACTTTTTAATGAGTTGAAACGTTTGTAGTGTTGCAAATTCGTATTTCCCTTGATACTTATGATTTATAACTCTTCTTATTATACTTTTCATCAAATTCTTTTCCTTCTAGATCTCGATCTAGTGTTAAAGGTTGATTGCAGTGCATACATGCATCGACACGGCCGAGCATTTTTGTTGGCTTATCACAGCTTGGGCAAATAATTTGGATAGTCTTAGTAGATAACATACCAATCCAAAAGTAAACGACAGTGCTAGCGATAACACTTAAAAAGCCAACCATCATAAACGTTGTCATAATAATAATGTTTTCGCGGAAAAAGACACCTAAGTATGCAATGAAGAGGCCGATAAATACTAAACTTAATGCAAAGGTCCGGATTTTATTGATTTTGTTTGAATACTTAATGCTCATTCTCACCACGCTCCTATACTAATAATATAACATACAATTTAGAATTTTCACTCTCGTGTAAATTGATAAAGGGATAAGATATGAAATGAATAGGAGGGGGACCATGAAGAATGAATGGACGCTATAAGGATTTTTACAGCGGTTTTTAAGTTTTTAACGGGATGTGAAATTTTTTTATAAAAAGTATTGACCCTGTATATACTGCATGATATATTAATAACCGTCGCTGATGCGGAAACGCAGAAAACGACAAAAAAGAAATTAAAAAACTTAGTTGACATTGAAAAATGAAGATGTTAACATAAGGAAGTCGCGAATGAGCGACTAAGTAGTTCTTTGAAAACTGA
>NZ_JBEUTW010000156.1:0-19938 GCF_040492675.1 Bacillus sp. AP50 | reverse complement strand
TTAAAGTTTTAATTTATGATTTCAGGATGTGGTTTTATATGTTAGTAATAATTTCACTGTTTCTGCACAACTTCTGCACATGCTTAGGCGAGTTCTATGTCATGATATATTCATAAAGTGAAATATTTCACAAGGAAAAAATATATTTTCACTGCGGTGTATGCATAATTAACACATACATCGGTACAAGTTTGTCTCTTGTTATTCTTTTACATCAAAGCCCACATTCCACTACAAAGTATAACAAGAAGGGGACATGAACATGAATAATCGATTTTTAAAACAACTACAAAATATGAAAATGAACAAAAAAAGTTTAGGAGTTGTAGCATTAACAGCTGGAATTATTAGTACGACACTTATTCCTCAAAATGCTTATGCGCACGGTTTTGTTGAAAAGCCCGGTAGCCGATCCGCTTTATGTAGTCCAACTTATGGTGCGCTAAATGTAAACTGTGGAAGTGTTATGTATGAACCACAAAGTTTAGAAGCTCCAAAAGGGTTCCCACAAGGTGGTCCAGTAGATGGACAAATTGCTTCAGCAGGCGGAAAATTTGGTGGTATTTTAGATCAACAAACAGCAAATCGTTGGTTTAAAAATACAATCACTGGTGGGGAAAATACATTTACTTGGAAGTATACTGCGCCTCACTTAACGAGTAAGTGGCATTACTATATTACTAAAAAAGGATGGAATCCAAATAAAGCGCTAACAAGAGCAGATTTCGAACCAATTGGAACTGTACAACATGATGGTTCTGCAGCTTCAAATAATTTAACTCATAAAATCAATGTACCTACTGATCGTAGTGGATATCATGTGATTTTAGCAGTATGGGATGTAGCTGATACAGCAAATGCATTCTATAATGTAATTGATGTTAATCTTATTAATGATGTGAAACCAGACATAGAAGCACCAAGTATTCCAAATGGACTTCAGACGCAAAAAGTAACAGCGAATAGTGTAGAACTAACATGGAACGCTTCTACGGATAATGTAGGGGTAAAAGGATATCAAATCTTCCGTAACGGAGAGATGATTGATACAGTACCAGGGACTCATTTTATTGATAAGAAGTTACAACCAAGTACAGAATACTCTTATACTGTAAAAGCAATTGACGCAGCTGGCAATGTATCGACAGAAAGTACAGCGCTTACAGTAAAAACGACAGTTGAGACTCCTGATACAGAAGCACCAACACAACCAAAAGGATTACATAGTATGGGAACGACAGCGTCAAGTGTGGATTTAATGTGGAGTCCATCTGACGATAATATTGGTGTAGACCATTATGATATTTATAGAGAAACAGAAGGATCAATGAAAAAGATTGCAACATCCAATACAACTTCTTATTTGGATAAAAATCTGCTCGCTAATACTACTTATAAATATGTAGTGAAAGCTGTTGATGTAGCTGGAAATGAATCCGTACAGAGTGATATATTCACAATTACTACAAAAACCGAAAGCGCTTCATATGAAGCGTGGGATGCAAAAAAAGCATATAAAAAGGGAGATAGAGTTTTACACGAAGGAAAAGTATATGAAGCAGTCCAGAGTTATCAAGGAAATGGTGATCCAAACTGGATTTATGCATTATCATTATGGAAAACAGTGTAAGCTTTACTTAGGTATGAACTAAGAGATGATGGGCTTTGATGCAAAAGGTAATCTTGAGAATTCACTTTTCTATTAATAAAAAAGGGTAGTGTATGAATACATAAGATTCATATACTACCCTTTTTATTATGATAACATTTTCGTCATAAGTATGTGCGGAATGCCATCTTCCATAAATATATCAGAAGAAGTTTCATAGTCTAATTTTTTATAAAATCCTTCAGCTTGTGTTTGACCGTGTAGTTTCACTTTCGTAACTTGTTCGTTACGAGCAAGTTCTTCTAACGTTTGAATGATGACTTTACCTAATCCGTATGTACGATAATCTTTTAAAATACAAATACGTTCTAATTTTCCGACACCATCAACAAATCGTATACGACCTGTGCCTACAGGAAGTTCATGATAATAAACTAAAATATGTTTACATTGCTCTCCGATTTCATCGAATGTATCGAATTCATCTGCAAGAGGGACACCTTGTTCTTTTACAAATACTTCTTTTCGAATATGAAAGGCAGTTTCTAAATCAGCAAGTTCTGTTATAAGTTTGGATTGCAAAATGTTCAGTCCTTTCTAGTGTAATCAGTTTGCGTTTTCCTAGTATATCATAATAAAGCACTATTAAGAGAAGAAGAACATACTAAAAAGCCAACTTTAAAAAGTTAGCTTTTATTACAATTTCTTTATCCCATTTTTAGTACCAATAATTGCTGTACTCGTCATACTTATAAACAACCCTGTTTCAACTACACCAGTAATCATTTTTAATTGGGTGTGTAAATGGGCAGGATTAGAAATATGATTAGGGAATATACAATCGATAATCAGGTTATTGTTATCGGTTATATAAGTTTCATCATTTTTCAAACGTAATGTGGTTTGACACCCTAAAGACTGAATTTTATTTTCGGTTTGTTTCCATGAAAAAGGGATGATTTCAACAGGTAATGGAAAATTACCTAAATGTGTTACAAATTTCGATTCATCAGCAATGATAATTAGTTCTTTAGAGGAAGAGGCAACGATTTTTTCACGAAGTAATGCACCACCACCGCCTTTTATAAGTTGTAAATTTGAATCAATTTCATCCGCTCCATCAATTGTAAGATCAAGGCTTTGTACGTCGTTTAACGAAATTAGGGGGATATTTAGTTGCTGTGCTAATGCTTCAGTTTCCTTTGATGTTGGTACAGCTTGAAATGATAATCCTTCTTTTACACGTTCACCTAATTTTTGTATTGTCCAATATACAGTAGAACCTGTACCAAGCCCAATTTTCATGCCATCATTTACAAAGTTAGCAGCATATTCGCCAGCGAGCTGTTTTAAATTCATCACTTTACTCCGCCGGGCGTGGCCCAGCATCAAGACCTGAATTTTCAACTGTAAGTACCGGACGAACGACTATATCTTTATGTACACGCATTTGACAAGATAATCGTAAATGATCTTCAATTCCTTTTTCCGTCATTGCATGTTTCTCATTCGCACTCGCTTCACAGAAATCACCTGCTAGTATTTCTACTCTACAAGTTGTACAACGTGCATTCCCGCCGCAACGATGAAGAATGTTGACACCGCTATCTTCAATTGCTAATACTAACTTTGTTCCTTCTTTCACATCAAAAGTTCCCGCACCTTCAATTGTTAATTTTGGCAAATTTGTTCCTCCTCACGTAAAATTGTACATAACATATTTATGACCGCGAATTATTGAACATAAACATTATTTTTTTATATCCCCGTAACTTTTTTTAATGTTGAATCGTTTATTAAGTAAGCGCTGAAAAGGAGTGGTTATTTTGTGCACAAAAGTAACTCATGTTTTAAAGAATCATATCGATATGAATCATTCAAATATAAACTTTTTAATTGAACAATATGGAGAGTTAAAAAGATACTGTACTTTTTTAACGAAAAACAAATGGGATGGGGAAGATCTCGCCCAAGAAACAGTGTGTAAAGTGCTTCGAAAATATAGAAATAAAGATATTTGTATGACACTCGTCTATAAAATAGCAAGAAATCGTTGGTTAGATCAGATGAAGTCTAAGTCTGTTCATGAAAAAATAAGAGGACAAATCACTTTTGAAGAACCACATGAGAACATTGCAGATTTGCATGAAATGGTAGGGAAAGTATTGTCTTCATTAAATGTACAGCAATCCGCAATTTTATTATTAAAAGATGTTTTTCAATATAGTATCGCTGATATTGCTAAAGTGTGTTCTGTATCAGAAGGTGCAGTGAAAGCTTCTTTATTTCGGAGTAGAAATAGGCTGAAAACTGTAAGTGAAGAAGGGATTGAGATAGTCGAATTCACAGAGGATATTGAAGTTGTTGTAACATCTATTCGTGAGGAAAGACCAGAATTATTAACGAAGCTTCTTCCGACAATAGATTTTACTAAATTACCATCTAAACAGCCAGTCTTATTATTTAATGTGAAAAACCCTTCTTCCTACAGTTATATGCTTTACGCAGCATAACAAGTATTGGAGGGATTTAAAATGAATGCAATTCCATATGTAGTAGAACAAACAAAATTAGGAGAACGTTCCTATGATATATATTCAAGGTTATTAAAAGACCGCATTATTATTATCGGCTCAGAAATTAATGATCAAGTAGCGAGTAGTGTCGTAGCGCAATTATTATTTTTAGAAGCAGAAGATGCAGAAAAAGATATATTCTTATACATCAATAGCCCTGGCGGTTCAACGACAGCAGGTTTTGCAATATTAGATACGATGAATTTAATTAAACCAGATGTGCAAACGCTATGCATGGGCTTTGCGGCATCATTCGGTGCATTGTTATTATTATCAGGAGCAAAAGGAAAACGGTTTGCTCTCCCTAACAGTGAAATTATGATTCATCAGCCGCTTGGTGGTGCACAAGGGCAAGCAACAGAAATTGAAATAACTGCGAAAAGAATATTAAAGTTAAAGCATGATATTAATAAAATGATTGCAGAAAAAACGGGGCAACCGATTGAAAGAGTAGCACATGATACAGAAAGAGATTATTTTATGACTGCAGAAGAAGCGAAGGCATATGGGATTGTAGATAACGTTGTTACGAAAAAATAAGTTAAAAACAGGCTAGAGGATATGCTAACCCTCTAGCCTATTTTTATTAATCTTTTATCCATTCATCAACTAGCGCTTGATTCTTCTTAATCCATTTTCGCGCCGCTTCTTCGGGATCTTTCGTTTTATTTAACTCGACCATTAATGTACCAAGCTGTTCATCGTTCATCTTCCATTTGTCAAAGTATTTTATGATATCCGGATGGTCTTTTTCGAAACCTTTACGAACAGAGTAATAAATGTCATCTTTTTCACCATATACTTTCTTAGGGTCTTTTAAATATTTTAAGTCAAATTCTGAAAAGCCCCAATGCGGATTCCAAAGCGTAACAGCGATTGGTTTCTTTTTCGTATATGCTTTCTTTAGTTCACTCATCATCGCAGCTTCAGAGGATTGGACAAGTTTTAGTTTTATATCATATTCTTTCATTGCTTTATTCGTTAAATTCATAAGACTACTACCGGGTTCGATACCGACAATTTTATTCTCTAGTTCATCTTTATGAGCATTTAAATCTTCGATACTGTTTATGTTTTTCATATAAGAAGGGACGACTAAACCTAGTCCAGTACCTTCGTACCATTTTGATTTTAAGACAATATCATCTTTATAACGATCGTTTAGCGGTTTATCTGTAACTGGTAGCCATACTTCTAAATTCGCATCAACATCACCACGAGCGACACCAGTCCAAATTGCGGCTTTTTCTAAATACATGAGCTCAACTTTGTAGCCTTTTTCTTCTAATAAAACTTTCCACATGTTTGCGGTTGCAATATTTTCTTTCCAACTTGTTACACCAAGTTTAATTTTTCCTTTCGAATTTGCATTTGTTGCATTACATGAAGTGAAAATCATAGTAATAAATAATGCAAGGCATATAAACCAAATTTTCTTTCGCATCGAAAACCTCCTAAGTAACGTTTGCCTTATAAAATAAATGTATAAGTAAGCATTCTTATTATGAACGGAAACGAGAATTTTAAAGAAATCTTATGAATGTCATTTTTATGTAATATTTCTTGGTAAAATCGCAACACTATGTGAATAGATGGGTAGAAAAGGAGTAGTGACATGGATAATACAAAGGTGCGTGTTGAAAACGTAACAAAAGTATTCGGGAAACATCCGCAAAGGGCCCTTTCCTTATTAAAAGAAGGAAAAAGTAAATCGGAAATTTTAAAAGAGACAGGAATGAACGTTGGGGTGAAAAAAGCAACGTTTGAAGTTTACTCTGGAGAGATTTTCGTTATTATGGGTTTGTCTGGTAGCGGGAAATCTACGCTAGTTCGTATGTTAAATCAATTGATTAAACCAACTGCAGGTCATATATACATAGATGGTGAAGACATCGCAACGATGGGAAAAGAAGAGTTACGGAGAGTAAGAAGAACGAAAATGAGTATGGTATTTCAGAAATTCGCTCTATTTCCGCATCGTACAGTTATACAAAATGTTGCATATGGTTTAGAAATACAAGGAGTTCCGGTTGAAGAGCGAGAGAAAAAAGCGTTAGAATCGCTACAGTTAGTAGGACTCGATCATCATAAAGATAATTACCCAAGTCAACTTAGTGGTGGTATGCAACAGCGCGTTGGAATCGCAAGGGCACTAACGAATAATCCAGATGTATTACTAATGGACGAGTCATTCAGTGCATTAGATCCACTTATTCGAAAAGAAATGCAAGATGAATTGTTAGAGTTACAAGATAAAATGGAAAAAACGATTATATTTATTACGCATGATTTAGACGAAGCGCTTCGAATTGGAGATCGTATCGCATTAATGAAAGATGGAGAAATCGTCCAAATTGGAACACCAGAAGAAATTATGATGAGCCCCGCTAATGAATTTGTAGAAAAGTTTGTTGCGGATGTGAATTTAGGAAAAGTAATTACGGCGGAGTCTATTTTAAAACGACCAGAAACTTTATTAATTGATCGTGGACCTCGTGTAGCCCTTCAAATTATGAGGAATGCAGGTGTTTCAACTGTATATGTTGTAAACAAAAAGTATGAGTTTTTAGGTATATTAACTGCGGATGATGCGAGTAAAGCAGTACAAAAACAGTGGCCGATTGCTGATTTATTACTTAATGATATTCCGCATGTGTATTTGGATACTTTACTGGAAGAGACATATGCAAAAATGGCAGAGATGAAATATCCGTTACCAGTAATCGATGAGAAGAAAAGGCTAAGAGGAATTATTAAACGCGAAAGTGTCATTCAAGCTCTTGCAGGAAACATTGAGGAAGAGGTGAAAGACGATGAATAGTATACCGCGGATTCCATTAGGGGAATGGGTCGACTCATTTGTTGCAAGTTTATATGAGCACTTTGAAGGCTTATTCCGAGGATTCTCTTATATTATTGGCGGATTTGTTGATTTACTCACTAATTTTTTAACAATAATACCCGCCATATTGATGATTATTATCTTATGTTTCCTCATTTGGTACACAACGAGGAAATTATCTTTAGTCATTTTTACGCTTATTGGATTATTATTTATTTTGAATATTAACTACTGGGCACAAACGATGCAAACATTGGCACTCGTACTTACGTCTGTTATTATTTCAATTATTGTCGGAATTCCAATTGGTATATTAGCATCTCAAAATGAACGTTTCTCAAAATTTTTAAAACCAACATTAGATTTTATGCAAACAATGCCTGCATTCGTATACCTTATTCCAGCGATTACATTTTTCGGAGTAGGTGTAGTACCTGGAATTATTGCATCAGTAATCTTTGCAATGCCACCGACAATTCGTTTTACTGACTTAGGAATTAGACAAGTTCCAGAAGATTTAATTGAAGCAGCGAATGCATTTGGATCCACAGCATCACAAAAACTATTTAAAGTACAATTACCACTTGCAACCGGAACGATTATGGCTGGTGTGAACCAAAGCATTATGCTTTCGTTATCGATGGTTGTAACAGCATCACTTGTAGGAGCTCCAGGACTTGGAGTTGATGTATATCGCTCTGTAACACAAGTTAATATCGGAATGGGATTTGAAGCTGGATTAGCTATCGTAGTAATCGCAATTATATTAGATCGAATTACACAAGGGTTCCATACGAAAAGAAAATAATGAATAAAAAACACACTTTTATAATACAAAGTGTGTTTTTTATTGCATCCAGATCACATACGAACGATAACAGAACCTCCAGCTGGCGCACAAACTTGGTTTTTTGTTGTTCCATTGATTTAATTAATTGATTATTTTCCTCGATTAATGAGATTAATTTAGTTAATTGATTTTCAAGACTTGCAATACGCTGCATCATATATTGTGAATCATGATGCAATGTATTCCTTGCGGGATGAGGGGAATAAACATACTGTTGATTTATATTTGGATTCCAATGAGGATACATTTGAATCGTTCCTCCTTCAATAAATTACGAAGCTTTCTTATAGTAAATGCCTATGTATAATTAATAGTTACTTGAAAATTTTCCAATATAAAAGGAGTATGTACAGAAAATGGAAAATATTGTATGTGAAGTTACAGTACATTTTTTGGAAATATTTAAGCGAGATAGTCCTTATATTAATACATTCAAGTAAATGTATGTTATTTAGGGAGAAATGATGGGAGGAGATGTAATTTTGGCTAAAAATAAAAAAAGAAATGATGCTTTGGCAATAGGTGTCGGTATAGGAGTTGTAATTGGTGTATTTCAAGGGCACTTTACAAATAATTTAGTAATCGGAATTGTGATTGGGATTATAATTGGGATTGCGTTTTTGAAGAAATAATGAGATGTAAATTCATTTCAAAAATTGTTGTATCAAAAGAATGAAAATTCAGAATACTAAACCTGTTTTTCCTTTTTTTGTGATATTATATATGAAAAGGAAGGTGATGGATATGTCAACAAACAATCAAATAGAACAAAACTGTTTCATTTGCAAAAAACATATAGGAAATATTATAGTTCCAGGTGGAGCTATTTACGAAGATGAACTCGTTTACGTTGGACATGTCCACTGGGATAGTGAAGAAACATACCTGGGTTATGTAATGATAGATATAAAAAGACATGTACCTGGCCTTGCTGAACTAACAGATGAAGAAGCGAAAGCGTTCGGACTTATAACAAGTAGAGTAAGTAAAGCGCTAAAAGAAAGCGAAGGTGCAGAGCATATTTACACTTTTGTTTCAGGAAATGGTGTACCACATATGCATATGCACATTATTCCGCGTTATCCGAATACACCAAAAGAGTTTTGGTCACCAACCGAGATAGCGAAATGGACTGGCGCACCATATGGTGACGAAGAGAAAATAAAAAAACTATGTGAAAGAATACGAAAGTATATGGTAAATGAGTATGCATACAAAAAATAATACACAATATTCATGGGTTGGAAATATAGAAATGTGTTTAGGAGAAATTTCAGTTAAACAATATGGTGATATTGTACTTGGTAAATATGGTGGGAATATAAGTGCTGGAGCGAAAAAGAATGAAGATGGTGCATTAGTTTGGTCAAATGGCGAATGGGAATTTGCAGCTATATTAGATGGACATAATAGTGCAGAAAGTGTTGATTTAGTAGTAAATACAATCGAAAAAGAATATGAAAATATAAAAGTAATTTTGAATGAACCAATTAATACAGTGTTTCAATCTGTTGAAAATCATATACTGACAATTTTTCAGGCATCTTCATTTAAGGAAAAGTGCAAAAAAATTAAAGGTGAAACAGCTTGCATACTATGTGTAAGGAAAGAAAATTGTATATGGTGGCTTTCTATCGGTGATTGTTTAGTGTATGTATTTCATGAAGAGTTACATAAGTTAGGACAATATGCATTAAATCAACGTCATTTTTACGAATGGATTGGAAATGTAAACACATTTGATTTACCTGTTCCTTGCTATTCATCAGGTATTCGTGAATTACGTACTGGAAAGAACCGAATTGTAATGGTGACAGATGGAGTATTAGAATGCGGGGAACGCCGATATGAAATACCTGTAAATTTGTATAATGCTATGAACAGAAATGATAAAACACTTAAAGAAAATATTCACAATGTTTTAGAACACGTGCATCATCAGTTGGGACGTGATAGTGCGACTATAATTAGTTGGGACGTAGAAAATAAAAGGAATGCTACGTATCCGAGTGATCAGCCGGAGAAAATGAAAGTAAGAAAATAAAAGGATAGTTTTTTTGTCAATTAGAAAAATAACTCTATTAATTTTATGAGTACTATCTGCATTCATTTTGAAAAAATAGCAAGAAAAAAGTTATACATCCCGAAGAAAAGGATGGGAAATAGATTGTTGTTGTACAATACATAAAACATGTCTTGATAAAACTACTACTAAAGAAGTAAGCATAAAGAAAATGAAGATATTATCGAAACATTAAAAAATTATATAGTCCACTTTGTTACGAAAACATAATTAATTTAATAGGAGGGAATGCAATGGGCAACTCTACTATTTGGATTATAGTTATTAGTATGATAATTGGAGGATATTTTTTAGAAAAGTTTTTAAGGAAAAAATTAAATATGCCAAAGGGGAATGTTTGGATATATAAACATATAAATGGTTTACATGTAAAATTAGAAATAGGTCTTTTTATCATATATCTTATAGTAAGTTTTATTTATCTGTTCAAAGTAGAAAATGCTAATATAGGAATTGCTGTACTTACTTATTTTGGAGCAATTTCCTTATTACGCGTATGGATGGAATGGAAGTATAACAGAGAAACAAAGGAATATATTCTTTCTATAATTGGATTCTTTGCATTTGTTTTTATGGTTTCAATGTTACTTTATTTTGATCCTCTTTCTACATATTAATATCGTTTTGTTTTTTTATGATGAATATTTAAAAAGAGTAGCTACCATTATTTATCTTGATAGTTACTCTTT
Source organism: Bacillus sp. AP50 (assembly GCF_040492675.1). NCBI lineage: Bacteria > Bacillati > Bacillota > Bacilli > Caryophanales > Bacillaceae > Bacillus > Bacillus sp. AP50. The sequence goes on along the minus strand of NZ_JBEUTW010000156.1, from coordinate 9,289 downwards.
TTATTTACAACTTCCTAAAACTCCTCAAAACAAGATATTCCCACAATCTCCAAGGAAGAATCTTCTTCGCAAAGATCATAAATTTCACACCTTTACCGATTGGATATCGTAAATTTGTACGCTTAGATTCAGCAATTTCTACAATTTTATTAGCAACATCTATCGCATTACCAAATGTATCACTGCCGCTATTAATATGTTTTTGTATTTTATCCATATACTCTTTGTAAGGAGATGTTGTATCAGATTGGTTTTCAGCGAGTTGTTTCCCAACCTCCCATATGTTTGTGTTATAAGAACCTGGTTCAATTAAAGCAACATCTATTCCGAAAGGTTTTACTTCTAAGCGAAGTGATTCACTCCAGCCTTCTAATGCATATTTTGAAGATACATAAGGAGATAAACCAGGGAATCCAACTTGGCCGCTAATGCTGCTAATATTAATGATTTTTCCACTTCTTTGTTTTCTCATATACGGTAAGACAAGCTGGGTAATTGATATAGCCCCAAATAGGTTCGTTTCAAATTGTTTGCGGTATTCCTCTACTGGAATTTCTTCTACAAAGCCCCCATTTGCATATCCTGCGTTATTAACAAGAAGGTCTACTTTTTGTATTTCTTTTAAAAATAATTGGAAGTTATGTATAGAATTTTGATCGGTTACATCTAATTGTTGAACTTTTATATTTTGCTGTAAGTTGAGTTCAGTAACTTGAGATAGTAAGGTTCCTTGTTTTTCTAGGTTTCGCATTGTAGCAATGACTAAATAGTCTTTTTTCGCAAGTTCAAGCGTTGCTAATAGGCCGAATCCACTTGAAGCCCCAGTAATAATTGCAATTTTTTTATTCATTGTCGGCTCGCTTTCTTTTTCTTTTATCATAACGAGATATAAAGGTAAAAGCTATTTATTGTATAAAGATATTTGTTATAATTGAAAATAATTATCAATTGATTGTAATTTGTATATAAAAGGAGTGTGGATTTCATGAAGACTAACAGTTTTCATGATATTTTTAGTAAATATTTTCATGGGTTACAAGTTGTAGAAGAAAGATATATGTATGTGCCAAAAACAATAGGTATGGGTGAAGTGCGAAGGTGGAGCTCGTTTTCTGGAATGGAAATAGTGCTATCAAATTACCAGTTTCATAAAAACCATCGCATTCAATTTGCATCGGATGCAGCAATGGTGGAACTTAATTTTTGTTTACAAGGATCCGGGGAAGTACAAGTTGGTTACTCTACAAATAAATTAATGGCTGGGAATAGCTATTTATATTTTATGAATGACTTTGAAGTTCTATTTGAATATGAAAAAGAAACTCCACTATATTCATTAGCAATTGGAATTCCTGTACAGTTGTTTAATCATTTCATGCTAAATTGTGCTATTGAAAAAAGTCATGATTTTCATACTATAATAGGAAATCAATCTTTTAAAAAGTTTCAAACCCCCATTGATGCCCTAACATCTAATATTATTAAGAGAATGTTAGAGAATCCCCAAAAGGATCGTATTAATCAACTCGAAATAGAAAGTAAAGCGCTCGAATTGCTTTCTATATACTTTGGGAAAGTATTACTGAATGATCGTGATGCAAATAAAAGGAGCCAATTATCCAAAAAGGATTTAAATAAAATAAAACAAGCTGAAGAAATTTTACTTCAAAGAATGGAGTCACCCCCATCATTATTAGAATTGGCTAAAATAGTAGGATTAAATGATTATAAATTAAAAATTGGTTTTAAAGAATTATTTGGCACGTCCACATTTGCATATTTAAGAGAACAGCGAATGGAAAGAGCAATGCTTTTATTGCGTTCGGGAACTAGTAATGTGACCGAAACGGCAGTTGCTGTTGGATACAATAATATTAGTCATTTTTCAGAGTCATTTAAAAAGAAATATGGAATGAAACCTTCTGAAATTTTGCGTATGTATTAAAAATCCGTTATACCGTAAACTCCTCCACCATTTGGTAGTTGTATTTTGTCATAATCATTATAATTACAATCAACATCCAATTGGAAATAATTTTTTATGGAGGAATTTAAATGAAAGAGCGGAATGAAAGTCATTTTTGGATATTTGTATTAATAGGAATCTTTCTTATTATAACAACAACTGGTTTCGCCCGTATGGCATATGGAATTATACTGCCATTTATGCAGGAAGGACTTCACTTATCTACGGCTCAATCAGGTATGCTAGGAACCATACTTTTTTTAGGTTATTTATTAACTGTAGGAACATCTGGAATATTTACTATCCGTTTTGGCGCAAAATCAGTTTTATTAATAGGCAGTTGGTTCGTCGTTATAAGCTTAATGGGATTAGCGTTTGTTTCTTCGTTTTGGATAGTTGCTTTTTGTATGCTATGTGCTGGAGCTGGTAGTGCTCTTGTATATACACCACTCATGTCAATAACGGTAGGGTGGTTTCCAGACAAAAGAGGAACTGTAATGGGACTGTTATTAAGCGGTGCAGGTATAGGTATGCTATTTAGTGGAATAATTGTTCCTTATGTAGTGCGCACATTTCCTGAGTATAGTTGGCGTGGTGCATGGTTTTTGTTTGGAGTTATTACATGTATCATTGTATTTGCCGCTTCAGTTGTTTTGAAAAATCCAGAAGTTACTGAAGATGAGCAAAAAATGAGTAATAAATCGTTTTTATGGAAAACGAAAGAACTATATATCATTGCATGGATGTATTTTATTGTTGGTGTTGTATATTTAATTCCAAATTTATATCAAACTAGTTTTATGATTGATAGTGGTATCTCAGCATCAATTTCGGGGACTGTTTATGCAATTGCTGGCATCTTTTCAATCGTAGGAGCATCTGTCTGGGGATTTATTTCGGATCGAATTGGTATAAAGAAGAGTTTATGTAGTGCGCTTTTATTAGCTATTATAGGTGATATGGCTCCAATTATATTTGGAAATATAACTGGTTTTATCGTGTCGGCAATTATTTGGGGTTCTAGCCTCGGAGGTATACTATTATTAATTCAAGTTGCAGCTTCAAAGCAAGTATCTCCGAAATATGTCTCAATGGCAATTAGTTTTATATCTGTTTTCTATGCAGTTGGGCAAATGATTGGACCTGGAATTGCGGGCTGGGTTATTGAGAGAAGTGGTTATGCATTAGCTTATGTATTAGGTGCTTTCGGTTTCTTTATGTGCATATGTATGGGGTTATGCTTAAAAAGAGGAAATCTTACAAACTCAGCGTATTTAGAGAAGTGAGTATTGTCATGAAATGAATCTTTTTAACAGGAGGGAAGAAAAATGGTCCATGTGAAAGATGTATTAGCAGATCAGTTATTAGCAAATGCAAATGATCCCAGTTGGTATATGCCATTTTCAGATGCAGTTAAGGATTTATCTGAGAGGGAAGCTTTCTGGAAACCGAATGAAGAGTGTAATAGTATAGCTGAAATTGTACAACATTTACTGTATTGGAACTCTACGTGGCAAACTAGGTATAAAGAATCAAATGTTAATGCAGTACCCTCTATAGGAGATAATAACAAAAGTTTTATGCTTTCAGATAATCAAACTTTCGATGAATTACGGGAAAAACTACTAGAAAAACTGTTACAATGGCAAAATCTTATAAATGAAGAAAAGGTTGAAAGTGATGTAGTAGGATTTCCTGTTTCTGCAAAGTGGTGGGAAGTGTTAGCGAATGTAACAACTCATAATGCATATCATATTGGCCAAATTATTTACATCCGAAAATTACAGCGGAGCTTTGATAATGAATAAAATAATAGTTCTCAAATTAGGTGAACAAAAGTGGACAAAACGAGACAGATGTCTCATTTTGTCCACTTTTTTATTATGAAAGAAAAGAGAAAACCTATTAAATCAAGGATTAGAATTTGGCACGGTACTTGCAATATAAAAGATGATCAAGAAAATAGGAGGGCTGGACATGTTAAAAACAACTGAAAGTAAAGGGAATGAAATTACGAAAGAACAAGCTCGTTGGATGTATGAAAAAATGTTAGAGATTCGTAAGTTTGAAGATAAGGTACATGAATTGTTCGCGCAAGGCGTTTTGCCAGGTTTCGTTCATTTATACGCAGGTGAAGAAGCGGTAGCAGTTGGTGTATGTGCCCACTTAACGGATAGTGACAGTATTACAAGTACACATAGAGGTCATGGACATTGTATCGCAAAAGGTTGTGATTTAAATGGTATGATGGCTGAACTTTTCGGGAAAGCGACAGGATTATGTAAAGGTAAAGGCGGTTCCATGCATATTGCGGATTTAGATAAAGGAATGCTTGGTGCTAATGGCATTGTAGGCGGGGGTTTCCCACTTGCTTGCGGTTCAGCATTGACAGCTAAATATAAAGGAACAAAAGATGTAAGTGTTTGTTTCTTCGGTGACGGAGCAAATAATGAAGGAACATTCCATGAAGGGGTTAATTTAGCGGCGATTTGGAAGTTACCAGTTATTTTTATTGCAGAAAATAACGGTTACGGTGAAGCAACTACATTTGAATATGCTTCAAGTTGTGATTCTATTGCGGATCGTGCAAAAGCTTATAATATTCCAGGCGTTCAAGTAGATGGAAAAGATCTTCTAGCTGTATATAAAGCTGCTGCAGAAGCAGTGGAACGTGCGCGTAATGGTGATGGTCCAACAATTATTGAATGTATGACATATCGTAATTACGGTCATTTTGAAGGTGAAGCGCAAACATATAAAATATCAGAAGAAAAAGAAGAACATTTAAATGAAAAAGATGCGATTGTGAATTTCCGTAAGCATTTAATTCATGAAGATTTATTAACGGAATCTGAACTTGTTGATATGGAAAAAGCAGTAGATGATGCAGTACAAAGATCCATTGAATTTAGTGAAAATAGTCCATACCCAGACGATGAAGAATTATTAAAAGATGTATACGTTTCTTACAAATAAGAGGAGGGTGAAAAAATATGACTAGAACAGTAAGTATGTCAACTGCAATTAATGAAGCAATGAAAATCTCAATGCGTCGTGATGAAAATGTAATTTTAATAGGTGAAGACGTTGCAGGCGGTGCACAAGTTGATCATCTGCAAGATGATGAAGCTTGGGGTGGTGTTCTTGGTGTTACGAAAGGACTTGTACAAGAGTTTGGCCGAAATCGTATATTGGATACACCAATTTCTGAAGCGGGTTATATGGGAGCTGCGATGGCAGCTGCTGCAACTGGGTTACGTCCGATAGCTGAATTAATGTTTAATGATTTTATTGGTAGTTGTCTTGATCAAGTATTAAACCAAGGTGCAAAATTCCGCTATATGTTTGGTGGTAAAGCGAAAGTGCCAGTTACGGTACGTACGATGCACGGTGCAGGTTTTAGCGCAGCTGCACAACATTCACAAAGTTTGTATGCCTTATTTACGAGCATTCCAGGTATAAAAGTTGTCGTTCCTTCTACTCCATATGACGCAAAAGGCTTATTATTAGCGGCAATTGAAGATGACGACCCGGTAATCTTCTTTGAAGATAAAACACTTTACAATATGAAAGGTGAAGTGCCGGAAGGGTATTATACAATTTCTTTAGGAAAAGCAGATATTAAACGAGAAGGTTCTGATGTAACAATTGTCGCAATCGGAAAACAAGTTCATACAGCACTTGCAGCTGCAAAGCAATTATCGAAAAAGGGGCTTGAAGTAGAAGTAATTGATCCACGATCTTTATCACCGCTTGATGAAGATACTATTTTATCATCTGTTGAAAAAACAAATCGTCTTATCGTTATTGACGAAGCGAATCCAAGATGTAGTATCGCAACAGATATTGCGGCAATTGTAGCGGATAAAGGTTTTGATTTGTTAGATGCACCTATTAAACGAATTACAGCACCACATACACCTGTTCCGTTCTCACCACCACTTGAAAAGTTGTATTTGCCAACGCCAGAAAAAGTAATTGAAACTGTATCAGAAATGATTGGAGACCAATCTTTATTACATGTGTAATAAAACGATGAGAAGGGAGAGAGACACATGGCTGTAGAAGTTGTAATGCCGAAGTTAGGTATGGCGATGAAAGAAGGTATTATTACGAGCTGGAATATTAAAGCAGGCGATAATGTAGCAAAAGGAGAACTAATTGCTAGTATTAATTCAGAAAAAATTGAAACGGAAATTGAAGCGCCAGCTGATGGTACGGTACTTGATATAGCTGTAAGTGAAGATGTAGGAGTGCCGCCTGGTACTGTAATTTGCTACATCGGTAAACCAAATGAAAAAGTAGAAATGCAGGAAAGCACACATGTGGTAGAAGAAAAAACATCTAATATAGAAGTACAAAATCAAGAACCAAATGGGAAAGAAGTAGCGAAGCAAAGAATTAAAATTTCACCTGTAGCGAAGAAAATTGCAAAGTCTGAAAATCTGGATATCAAGGCATTAGTTGGTACAGGTCCTGGCGGAAGGATTACAAAGGCAGATGTATTAAAGGCGCTAGAAGAAAGAGTAGCAAATCCAGAAGTACCTGAACAAGAAGAAAGTACAGTCGTTCCTGTTACTGGTATGAGAAAAGCAATTGCGAGTCGTATGCATGCAAGCTTACAAAATAGTGCGCAATTAACGTTAACGATGAAAGTAGATGTTACAGATTTAGTTGCATTACATAAAGACATAGCGGAAGTTGTGCAAAAACGATACGAAAACAAACTAACCATTACGGATTTCGTTTCTCGTGCTGTTGTATTAGCGCTTAGAGAGCATAAAGAAATGAACAGCGCTTATATAGATGATGCCATTCATCAATTTGAACATGTGCATTTAGGCATAGCAGTCGCATTAGAAAAAGGATTAGTCGTTCCAGCTATTCGCTTTGCAAATAATTTATCTTTAGTAGAGTTGTCTAAAGAGATTAAGGATATGGCACAAAAGGCGCGAGCAGGTAGCTTAAGTAGTGATGATATGCACGGAACGACATTTACAATTAGTAATTTAGGTAGCTTTGGTATTGAATATTTCACACCTGTATTAAATACACCTGAGACTGGTATTTTAGGTATTGGCGCAATTGAACATGTTCCTGTATATAAAGGGAAAAATTTTAAAAAAGGTAGTATGTTACCTTTAAGTTTAACATTCGACCATCGTGTACTAGACGGTGCACCAGCAGCTGCATTTTTACGCACAATTAAATATTATTTAGAAGAACCTATAACAATTCTTTTATAAAGAGAAGGTGAGAGAATGAGTAAATTAGTTGTAATTGGAGGCGGACCAGCTGGATATGTAGCGGCAATTACCGCGGCTCAAAATGGAAAAGAGGTCACTCTTATTGATGAAGCTGACCTTGGCGGAACGTGTTTAAATGTTGGGTGTATGCCGACGAAATCATTGTTAGAAAGTGCAGAAGTGCATGACATTGTGAGAAAAGCGAATGATTATGGGGTTACGCTTAATACAGGAAGTATATCAATTGATTGGGATCAAATACAGGCAAGGAAATCACAAATCGTAATGCAACTCGTCCAAGGAATACAATATTTAATGAAGAAAAATAAAATTAAAGTTGTAAAAGGAAAAGCGAAATTCGAAACGGATCATCGTGTGCGAGTTGTACAAGGAAATAAAGAAGAAGTAGTGGATGGAGAGAGGTTTATTATCGCAGCTGGTTCCGAACCTACAGAATTACCATTCGCTCCGTTTGATGGAAAATGGATTTTAAATAGTAGCCATGCGATGTCTCTTGAGAGTGTACCATCTTCATTGTTAATCGTTGGCGGTGGTGTAATAGGATGTGAGTTTGCAAGTATTTATAGTCGCCTTGGGACAAAAGTTACGATTGTTGAAATGGCACCGCAATTATTACCAGGTGAAGATGAAGATATCGCACATATTTTAAGAGAGAAATTAGAAAATGATGGCGTAGAAATATTTACAGGAGCTGCTTTAAAAGGATTAAATAATTATAAGAAGCAAGCTTCATTTGAATATGAAGGTAGTATCCAAGAAGCTAACCCGGAATATGTTCTCATTTCTGTCGGCCGAAAACCACGTGTACAACAATTAGATTTAGAAAAAGCAGGGGTTCAGTTTTCAAATAAAGGGATTGCTGTGAACGAACATATGCAAACGAACGTATCACATATTTACGCAGCTGGTGATGTGATCGGTGGAATTCAGCTTGCTCACGTTGCCTTCCATGAAGGAACTACGGCAGCATTACACGCGAGTGGAGAAGATGTAAAAGTAAACTACCATGCTGTACCTCGCTGTATTTATACAGCTCCAGAAATTGCTAGTGTCGGTTTAACAGAAAAAGATGCAAGAGAGCAGTACGGTGACATGCAAATTGGAGAATTTCCTTTTACAGTAAACGGAAAAGCGCTTATTATTGGCGAACAAATGGGTAAAGTAAAAGTCATTGTGGAACCTAAATACCAAGAAATTGTAGGGATTTCTATTATTGGTCCTCATGCCACTGAACTTATTGGACAAGGAACTGTAATGATTCATACAGAAGTTACCGCTGATATAATGAGAGATTATATTGCAGCACATCCAACTTTATCTGAGGCGATTCATGAAGCGTTAATGCAAGCAGTAGGACATGCTGTACATGCTTAAATAGAAATATGATAAACCACTATTCTCTAAATGAAAGAGAGAATAGTGGTTTGAATTTTTATAGAAGAAATTAAATGTCTTATTACTATTTAATTTCAATCGCTGAAGTAATATCGTTCCAATCAGCAGCTAAATTAGCAGTTTTACCGTACCAATCAGCGTGTTTAAATAAAACGCCTTTTCCATATCCTTGTGTTGAAGTGTGCTCCCAAAGTGTCGTTGAATAACTTGCAGAAGGTGACGCTGTACTTACAGAAGAAATTCTGTCATTCCAGCTAGACGGTAAGTTTTTAAATCCGCTGCTCCAGTAAATGTATTGGCCACCTTTATCTTTATGTTCATAAAAATCAGTACTACCAGCACCGCTACCTAAAGGATTAATTTTATTTTTAATTGCTTTTTTATCCTTTTCAATATACGCATCTAATGTTTCACGACTAGTAAAACCATAAGCTAGCCAATCCCCATTTTCATTTTGCTCTGGTAATACCATAGTAATTTGGATGTTTTTCTTATCCTGATCATTTAATTTTGCAAATGAATTAACATTTTGTTCATCCACTTTTAAATAATCAAATGACTTAATTGTGTTGCTTTTTTCTTCAGCACTTACCACACCTAGTCCTCCAGTTAATGCAAAACCCGCTACTAATGTTCCTGCTACTAATTTCTTCAACATATA
>NZ_JBEUTW010000155.1:0-43991 GCF_040492675.1 Bacillus sp. AP50 | reverse complement strand
AGTGAACTATGTATATTTTTATTTTTAAAATAGAACAGTAATAAAGAATGTAACAAGTAAGAGATAAACTTGAAAAAGAGGTTTCAAAGAATGAGTCTTTTCATAAAGAAAGCAATGGATGAAGAAAAGAAAAAAGTATTGAATCAAACTTTAGGAGCGATTGATTTAACTCTTTTAGGTATTGGAGCAATTATTGGTACAGGTATTTTCGTATTAACTGGTATTGTAGCAGCGAAACATGCTGGTCCGGCGATTGTATTATCTTTTGTATTAGCGGCAATTATATGTGCATGTGTAGCTTTCTGTTATGCTGAATTTGCATCTACAGTTCCAGTTTCGGGAAGTGTATATTCATATACATATATGACACTAGGTGAGATTTTTGCATTTATAGTTGGCTGGTGTGTTATGCTGGAGTATTTATTAGCGACTTCTGCGGTTGCAGCAGGCTGGTCAGCATATTTTCAGTCATTGCTACTAGGTTTTAATATTCACATTCCTACGGTTTTTGCTTCAGCACCAGGAATGGGGAAGGGTGGAATCATTGATTTACCAGCAGTTCTTATTATTTTAGTTGTTACATTTTTATTAAGCCGTGGTGCAAAAGAAAGTGCACGAATTAATAATATAATGGTTATTATTAAACTGGCTGTTATTGTAGGATTTATTGTTGTAGGGACACAATATGTAAGACCAGAGAATTGGCAACCATTTCTACCGTTTGGTTTTCACGGTGTGGTAGGGGGCGCTGCTACTGTATTTTTTGCTTTTTTAGGATTTGATGCAGTTGCAACAGCCGCAGAGGAAGTGAAGCGTCCACAACGTAACGTGCCAATTGGGCTACTTGTTTCCTTGTTCATTTGTACCGTTCTATATGTAGGTGTTTCATTCGTGCTAACTGGAATGGTTCCGTTTACGGAATTAAATGTTGCTGATCCGGTTGCATATGCGTTGCGCACTGTAGGAGAAGATAGAATTGCTGGGTTGTTATCGGTGGGAGCGATAGCAGGGCTAACAACAGTTCTGTTAGTAGCTATGTTTGCATTTGTTCGTGTATCTTACTCGATGAGTCGAGATGGACTGTTACCAAAAAGACTTTCAAGTGTCCATAAACGTTTACAAACTCCATTTTTTAATACGTGGGTTACAGGTATACTAGCAGCTTTATTAGCGGGATTAGTGGATTTGAATTTATTAGCTAATTTAGTGAATATGGGAACGATAACAGCATTTGTGTTTGTATCTATAGCTGTCATTGTATTAAGAAAGACACATCCTAATATGAAGAGGCCATTCCGTGCCCCTCTAGTACCTTTTTTACCTATCGTTTCAATAGTAAGTTGTATATATTTGGCATTGAACCTTTCTAAGCTTACTTTAATTAGTTTTGTGGCATGGATTATAATAGGGGTTTTCATATATTTTGTATATGCTAAAAAACATAGTAATGTTAGAAATAGAAATAAAGTATAGTCCATTGAAATAATACTTGTAATGGAAATGAAAACACGCTACTTATTCATATAAGAACAAGTAGCGTGTTTTTTCTATTTAATAATCCCATTTTCTAAAATTTTAATAGTTGGTGCCACTTTCACATTAGCTTTTGAAAAGGCACTCGGCCAATCATCTTCGACTTGTTTCCATTCTTTATATTGAAACGCTCTCGCATAATCACCAAATCCGAATGGATCAAGTTGCTGTTTTTGAATGTTGTGGATTAAATCGTTCAAATCTTTGTTTAGTTGTTTTGTAATAAGAGAAGTTAATTTCTTTCTATCTTTGTCTATATCCATATTGAATGTAAGTTCAGAGACAGCAATTTTCAAATCCATTTTAACATGAAATTTGAAGTGGTTATCGCTATAATCTGTATGGATATCACGATCCATGCTAAGAACATTTATTGTTACGAAATCGCCGCCATCGGTATCTTTTAAATCACTATTACTTTCAACTGAAGTAGAAGGGATTTTCAATGTAAGCGAAACCGGTGTATTCGCTTTCTTTTGTAACAAAAGAAGAAGGGCGCTTTCATAACGATTTAATGACATTTTATAAATTCCGCGAGAAGTTAATAGCGCGGAACCAGTAACGATAACATCCTTTTTACCTTTTTTTATTTCTGAAATAGCAGGTGTTATACCTTTATTAAACGTTTGCCTGTGAAATTCATGGAATGTCGTAAAAACGGTCCGATTGTACAGTTTGTTCGTATTAATTAAATCTGTTAAATACTCGGGAAGGGCAGGCTTATCTTTAAAGTTATTATATATAACTGAAGAAATTGGACCGTCTACTGCAACCATGCGCATGTTTCCAGTGTTTTTAGGATCACGATACCAAACATCAAGGTAAGGCATAGCCCCTTCTTGTTTTAAAAAATTTGTGCTAAATAAAATGAGCTGTAACTTTTCTGTAGATACTAAACCGCCACTTGAACTATTAAACGTTGCTTTTGCTTCTCGAGGTGTACGTACTTTCGCTTCATGTGTTTCGTACTTTTTTTCTACGTCTTCATTAAAAATAGGATTTACGTGGTACACAATTAATTTTCCTTTTGCTTTTGCATCAAAGCCGTAAATTAATGAAATCGATTGTTTTTCTAAGTCGAGTCGATCTCCACAGCCTGTTAAAAAGGTTATGAGAAAGTAAAGTATAGTGAAATGAATAAAGCGCCTCATTTAAACTCTTCTCCTTTTCCAATGCTGATAAAGTGTCATGTATAAGAGAAATACGACCGGGAATAGAAAAACGATAAAATAACTTGCAGTTCCCCAAAATTCTCGCAACGCACTTATTTGGTAAGAGGAAGGGATATAAAAGAATAAGATGAAGATACACCCGAATAATAAACCATAAATAGGTAATGAACTCCTTTTTTTGTTAAGTAATTGATTGATTCCATCTGAAGCAGTAAAAATATAAGGAATGCAAGAATCAAAAATAATAAAGAGATAAAATGACAAAAAGATAATTTCAAATCGCTCAAGAAATGAGAAGTGAAATGGTGTAACAAGAGAAAGAGTCGGCCATAAAAACTTTGTTATACCATCTGGACTAAAATAAACAAAAGAGACAAACGTGACTTGAAGATAAATAAATAGCGTAATCAAATTCGCAAGAACAATCCCTTTTTTTGCAGATGATTTATTACTGAGGTAAGGATAAAGGACGAATGCAAACTCAAATCCGAGAAAGGCAATAATAGTTGATTTTACTGTGTTGAAAACTGGTATCCATCCCTCTTTAAGGAGAGGAAGAAGATAAATCCAATGCCCATCTTTAAGTGGGATAAATAATAGTAATGGCATCCAGAGTGTAAATAAGACAGTAAAAACAGCATAGCGGCTAATAATAAGAACACCTTTACATGCGAGCATTACCATTGGAATAGATAATAGCATCATGATTAAAAACATTGGAGATCTAGGCAAAATCCAAATGTGAATAACGTATAAGAGGGAAAAAATTAAAGAAACCGCTGCAAGAACAGCATATAAAATCCAAAAAATCATTCCTACTCTTCCTAACCATTTTCCAAGATAACGAGTTAGCACATCAAGTAAATGGTAACCAGGATGCTTCTCCATGATTTTTACAATACATAGACTGACTAAAGTAGTGATAGCGCATCCTATAATAATAGACATCCAGCCATCTGTATTCGCCCCTTGGGCCACTTCACGTGGCAGTGTAAGTACACCGAATCCTACTTGAACACCACTAATCGTTAAAATGTATTGAAATAAACTAATCTCCCTCTTTACACGCTTTGTCACTTATCTTCCTCCTTTTCTTCTATATCCGGTTGTCGATTTTCTTGTTTTAAGTTAAGGGATAGTGGTCGTTTCTTCATTAGTTTCCATGGCAAACGCACAAGAACGTCTTTTAAATCCGTAGCAAATGATGGAGAAAAAGGACTACCGTAAGGAACACCAAGTGATTCCATAGAAAGAATATGGATGATGATAACTGACATTCCAACCATAATTCCAATGACTCCGAATAAAGAAGCGATTATCATCATTGGAAAGCGAAGAATCCGAACTCCTGCTGACATTTCCAGATTGGGAATGATAAAAGAAGCGACTGCGGTAATAGATACGACGATAACCATAACATTACTTACGATTCCTGCTTGAACTGCAGCTTGTCCAATGACAATCCCTCCTACGACGCCAATTGTTTGTCCGACGGGACCGGGAAGTCGAACTGCAGCTTCGCGTAGCATTTCAAGTACTAATTCCATCAAAAGTGCTTCTAATATAGGCGGAAAAGGAATTTTGGCTCGAGATTCTCCAATTGTTAACAATAATTTAAGTGGAATTACTTCATAATGAAAGGAAATCATAGCAATATAAAGAGCAGGAGCAAATATTGCAATAAATAGTCCAGTGAAACGAAGGAGTCGTATAAAAGATGGAATCATAGGTCTGAAGCTGTAATCATCTATCGTCTGAAAAAAGGATGAAAAGGTCATAGGTCCTATTAATACGCCTGGTGAGCGATCTACAATAACGGCAATTCGCCCATCTAGAATATGATGTGCTGTTGTGTCAGGGCGTTCAGTTATTGATAATTGCGGAAAGAGAGTAAAGGAATTATCTTCAACAAATCCCTCTAATTCACCAGTAGTAAGAATCGCATCAACTTTTACTGACTCGATACGGGATGCCATTTCTTTTACGACATTTTCGTTCGCAACATCTGCTAGATAAAGCAAAAAAACCTTTGAAGTAGCTCGTTCACCAACAGTGAATTCCTTCACTTTCAATTCGCGATTTGGAATATATCGACGAATAAGTGCAAGGCTGTCGCTCGCTACTTCATTAAATCCTTCGTGTGAGCTTTTTATGGAGCTCTCTGTTGTAGGTTCTTCAATGCTCCTTTTTGGTGCCGCTTGCGTATCAAGCTCTAAAGCGGATAGTTGCCCGTTTATAAATAAAATACTTTTGCCGTGTAAAAGAGATTGTTCAATGTCTGTCCACTGTTGAACTTTTTTAATATCTCCGATAGAAACAGAGGCTTCCCAAAAATCGTCTTCATTCCACTCTTTAAATAAGAGAGGACGAAGAATGTTTACGTTAATAACAGTTTTGTCTACAAGTCCTTCCATATATATAAGTGCAGCTTCCTGTCCGTTTTTTAATGGAAAAGTGCGTGTTATTAATTCTGGAATACCGCTAAACAGTTTGGACAAGTGCTTTAAATTAAGGGAAAGGGAAGAAGAGATAGATTTATTTAATGTGTGATTAGCTTGCTCTTTGGTAGAAAAAGATTTTTCACCACGAATCCATTTATTAAAAGACCCCATTTGTTCGCTTACTCCTTGTTATGTTTTATATGGGTTATTATGGATAGTTACAAGCTGACATATGCGTAGTTTAAATTTTATATTGTATATTTTTAACTTTAACGCTATAATTATAGTGTTAAAGATGGAATCGTGATATGACCTGTTATGAATCTATCGTTTTATTTATGAATAAATGGATTGGTATTTTAGCAAGATGTGCTAATAAACTACTCCACCATGATGATAGCGTGCCAAAAATGTGGTGCGTATATTTTCGTGGTGGAGTTTTTTTATTCTCAAAAAGGGGGAAAGACCATGAATGACAACATGGTTCATATTACAATTGACGGAAAAAAGTATACAGCGGAGCCTGGTTCGACGATATTGGGTGTTATTAATGAGAACGGGATTGAACATCCGCAAATTTGTTACGTGCCAGAAGTAGATCCTATTCAAACATGTGACACTTGTATTGTAGAAGTTGACGGAAAGTTAATGCGTTCTTGTTCGACGATAGCAACGGAAGGTATGAACATTGAACGTGCTTCTGTTCGCGCAAAAGAAGCACAAACAGAGGCGATGGATCGGTTACTAGAAAATCATTTATTATACTGTACAGTATGTGACAACAACAATGGGAACTGTAAACTGCATAATACAGCAGAATTAATGGAAATCGAACATCAAAAATATCCGTATGAACCGAAAGTAGATGTAAGTGAAGTTGATATGACGCATCCGTTTTATCGCTATGATCCTAATCAATGTATTGCATGCGGTCAATGCGTTGAGGTGTGTCAAAACTTACAAGTAAATGAAACGTTATCGATAGACTGGGAAGCGGAACGCCCACGAGTTATTTGGGATGAAGGAGTAAATATTAATGATTCTTCATGCGTTAGCTGTGGTCAATGTGTAACGATTTGTCCTTGTAACGCTTTAATGGAGAAAACGATGCTCGGTGAAGCTGGATTTATGACGGGATTAAAACCAGATATTCTTGAACCGATGGTAGATTTAATTAAAGAAGTTGAGCCTGGGTATAGCGGTATTTTTGCGGTATCAGAAGTGGAAGCGGCCATGCGTGATACTCGTACGAAGAAAACGAAAACAGTATGTACATTTTGTGGTGTAGGTTGTTCGTTTGAAGTGTGGACGAAGGGGCGTAAAATCCTTAAAGTACAGCCATCTTCAGATGCACCAGTTAACGCAATTTCCACTTGTGTAAAAGGGAAATTTGGTTGGGATTTCGTAAATTCTAAAGAACGAATAACAAAACCTTTAATTCGTAAAAATGGAACGTTTGTTGAATCTACATGGGAAGAAGCACTGAATGTAGTTGCAAATAAATTAGGCGCTATTAAAGAAGAGTACGGTAAAGGTTCTATTGGATTTATTTCTTCCTCTAAAATTACAAATGAAGACAATTATGTAATTCAAAAATTAGCTCGACAAGTATTTGGAACGAATAATATTGATAACTGCTCACGTTATTGCCAATCACCAGCAACGGATGGTTTGTTCCGTACAATTGGTATGGGCGGTGATGCCGGAACGATTAAAGATATTGCGCAATCTGGTCTTGTTATTATTGTGGGATGTAATCCGACAGAAGGTCATCCTGTTCTAGCTACACGTATTAAACGTGCACATAAATTACACGGACAAAAGTTAATTGTAGCTGATCTTCGTAAAACCGAAATGGCAGAGCGATCAGATGTCTTTATTAGTCCAAAACAAGGAACAGATCAAGTATGGTTAATGGCTGTTACGAAATATATGATCGATCAAGGTTGGCATGATCAGGAATTTATTAATGAGAATGTAAACTTCTTTGAAGATTTCAAAGAGAGCCTAGAAGAATATACACTTGAATATGCAGAAGAAGTAACAGGTATTTCAAAAGAAACACTTATTCAAATGGCTGAAATGATTCGTGATGCAGATGGTACATGTATCCTTTGGGGTATGGGGGTAACGCAAAATACAGGTGGTTCTGATACTTCCGCTGCAATTTCAAACTTACTTCTTGCAACAGGGAACTATCGTCGTCCAGGAGCAGGTGCATACCCACTTCGAGGTCACAATAACGTACAAGGTGCTTGTGATATGGGTACTTTACCAGGATGGCTTCCAGGATATCAGCACGTTACTAACGAAATGGAACGTGCGAAATTTGAAACTGCTTACGGAGTGAAAATTGATAGTGAACCAGGTCTTAATAATATTGAAATGCTTCACGCAATTGACGAAGGAAAAATGAAAGCAATGTATCTTGTCGGAGAAGATATGGCTCTTGTAGATTCTAATGCAAATCATGTACATGAAGTGTTATCTAGCCTTGATTTCTTCGTTGTGCAAGATGTTTTCCTTTCTAAAACTGCTCAATATGCAGATGTTGTATTACCAGCAGCGCCATCTCTTGAGAAAGAAGGCACTTTCACAAATACAGAGCGCCGTGTCCAAAGATTATATCAAGTTCTTCCTACGCTAGGAGACGCGAAACCAGACTGGTGGATCGTCCAGGAAGTTGCGAATAAACTAGGTGCAAACTGGAATTATAGCCACCCAAGTGAAATCTTTGCTGAAATGGCAAGTTTATCACCATTGTTCTCGCAAGCGAGCTATGAAGTGCTTGAAGGGTGGAACAGTTTCCATTGGGGAAGTTTTGATGGAACAAATACACCACTTCTGTTCCAAGATGGATTTAACTTCCCAGATAAAAAAGCTCGTTTTGCGATTGCTGGCTGGGTACGTCCAGCTGAATTTCCAGCCGAGTTTGACCTTCACATTAACAACGGTCGTATGCTTGAGCATTTCCATGAAGGGAATATGACAAATAAATCAACAGGTATTCAAACGAAAGTACCTGGTGTTTTCGTTGAAATCTCTCCAGACCTTGCAAAAGAACGTGGCGTAAAAACAGGTTCGTTAGTTCGTCTTGTCTCTCCTTTTGGAGCATTAAAATTACGTGCACTCGTTACAGATCGTGTAAAAGCGAATGAGTTATATTTACCGATGAACTCTACAGATAACGAAACAGCAATTAATTTCTTAACAGGTCCTGCTGTGGATGTACGTACGAATACACCTGCGTATAAACAAACGAAAGTACGTATGGAAGTGTTAGAAGTTGACGGCGAAAATCCGATGCCAAAAGCGAACCCACGCAATAAAAAACGTCACCCTCAAGCTGGCATTGAGGTACATCGTAAGTGGGCACGTCCAGGGTATGTGCATTTAACGGATAAGTAGGAGGAGAAAACTATGGCTGCACCTATAAAAATGATTCAAAAACAAGAATTAACTGAGGAAGAAATAAAACAGCAAAAGTTAGATGATTTAAAAGAGCTTCTAACTAATAATGAGGAAGCTCTAAATCAGATGTTTAATATAGTAGGAGAATTAAATGACATTGGAATGCTAGAAGCTGCAAATTCAATGCTAAAAGCGAAAGAACCAATTGCGAAAATTGTTCTAGGTCAAGTAACTCGTGAGCCTGTTACAAATTTAATTAATAATATGATGGGTGCTGCAGGTGCGTTAACTGAACTTGACCCAGAACTTACGAAAAAGCTTATAGGTAGTTTATTAGTCGGACTAGAAGAAGGTAATGAACATCTAGAAAGTAATAAAAAAGTAGGGGTATTCGATCTTATGAAAGTATTGAAAGACCCAGATATTAACCGTGCTATCGGGTTTGGGCTTCATTTCTTAAAAGGTATGGGGAAAGGGTTAAAAGACGAATAAACTTCATGAAGTGAACCTTTCCGCCTAAATATTTGTACGAAATAGTTTGGGCGGAAGGCTCATTTTGGTAAAATATATAATAAAGTAAAATGAGGCTTTTGGGAGGTATGATTGTATGTCAAAAAAAGTACATGAATTTAATGATATGATACGAAAACTTCGAAAAGAACTTTTCGGAAAAGGACCAGAACGAATTCATACTGTTTTTGCAGAAAATATGGCTATAGCGACTCTTTATGGAAACTTAACACCTACTGAAAAATTTATTTCAAGTACGATGGACGGTGCGGAAATGGTTCATATGGCTAGAACGAAAATGATTCAAGAGGTGTATGCTGCGAATTCCCGTGAACATTTGGAGGAACTTGTTGGAGCAAAATTAGTGAATTTGTTTTCAGATATGAAAGTAGAAGAAGATATTGCAGTTTCGGTATTTGTTTTCGATAAAAATATAACGTGAGAGAAGGATACTGATCGTGAAACCGATACAGGTAGAAAGAGAAATCTTTCGTTATGAACAAGGGGCGTTTAAGCATATAGAGGACAGCATTGTAACAGAGTTTCCTGTCACCATTAAAATGAACGGACAGGAGTTTGTTACAATGGTTAGTACTCCAGAATATATAGAAGATATGGTAATAGGCTTCTTAGCGTCTGAAGGAATCATTCGGAAGTATGAAGATATTGATAGTGTATGGGTGCAGGAGAAAGAAGGATTTGTGCATGTAACAACGACAAAAGTAAATCCGTATTATGAACAAATGCAAAATAAACGCTATATTACGTCTTGTTGTGGTATGGGTAGGCAAGGGTTTGTTTTTGCAAATGATGCACTAAGTGCAAAAAAAATGAAGGGTGTCCATGTACAGGTTGCTGCAGAGGATTGTTTTCGGTTAATGAAAGAAATGCAGCAATCTGCGGATACGTTTCATCATACTGGTGGGGTTCATAATGCAGCTTTATGTGATGTGAATGGTATTATTTTAAGTCGAATGGATATTGGTAGGCATAATGCATTAGACAAAATTTACGGTTATTGTTTAAGAAACGATATTTCTATAAAAGATAAAATCATTGTTTTTAGTGGTCGTATTTCTTCGGAAATATTATTGAAAGTTGCAAAAATCGGTTGTGAAATTATACTATCAAAATCAGCTCCAACTGAGTTAGCTTTGCAACTAGCGGAAGATTTAGGTATTACGACAATAGGATTTATTCGTAATCACTCCTTAAATGTATATACCCATCCAGAACGTGTTTTAAATATAAAATAAAAGTGAGGCAATGAAGATGAAATCAGTTACATTAGACAAGTTGCAACGTCCGTTAAAGGATTTACGTATTTCAGTTACTGATCGCTGTAATTTTCGCTGTCGATATTGTATGCCAGAAGAAATATTTGGTCCTGATTACTCGTTTTTGTCTAATGATAAAATTTTATCTTTTGATGAAATTGAAAGGATAACACGTATTTTCGTTTCTTTAGGTGTGAGAAAATTACGGATTACGGGCGGAGAACCGTTACTTCGAAGAGGGCTTCCAAAGCTTATTGAGCGCCTTAATAAAATTGATGGTGTAGAAGATATCGGTTTAACAACCAATGGATCGTTACTTAAAAAGTTTGCTCCTGATTTATATAAGGCGGGACTATCACGTGTAACAGTTAGCTTAGATTCCTTAGAAGAAGAGCGGTTTTTCTATTTAAATGGTAATAGGAGCAAAGTGCAAAGGGTTCTGGAAGGAATACAGGCTGCAGCTGAAGTTGGAATGAAAATTAAAATAAATATGGTCGTTCAAAAGGGAAAAAACGAACAGGACATTTTGCAGATGGCGCAATATTTTAAGGAAAATAAGCATATTCTTCGTTTTATTGAGTATATGGATGTTGGAAATTATAATGGTTGGGATTTAAAAGAGGTCGTCTCTAAACAAGAAATAGTAGATACGATTCATCAAGTTATGCCGTTAGAACGGATAGAAGCAAATTATTCTGGTGAAGTGGCTACTAGGTATCGTTATATAGGAAGCGATGAGGAAATAGGTATTATTTCATCAGTAACAGATTCTTTTTGCTCATCATGTACGAGAGCTCGTATTTCTGCAGAAGGAAAATTATATACTTGCTTATTTGCTTCTAAAGGAAATGATTTAAGGGAATTGCTTCGTTCTGAACATACAGATGAGGACATTACAGATGTAGTACGCGATATATGGAATAATAGGGAAGATCGTTATTCAGATGAACGCTTAAATCATACAAATAAGAAAACAATACCTAAAATTGAAATGTCACATATCGGTGGTTAATATATAAAGCTAGCTTCATAGTGAAAAATGGAAAATTTACAAGAGTTGTGGATTTTCTATTTTATAGTAAAAGTGATGATTGATATCTCTGTAAAAGATGTGCAGAGAAATTAAGCAGCATTCAAAAACCTTTATTTTGAGGAGGTTTTTTGAAGCTGCTTTTTTATTTGGAGAAAATGGAGGAATGGGTAATGGCATTTCATAAGCCGGAACAAATTGCTGAGCTTGTCATTGAGGCCGGTGTTCAAAAAGTAAGACAGACATTGCCAGCGATGCTTATTCTCGGTTTTTTAGGAGGAGCGTTTATTGCGATAGGTTTTTTACTTAACATTCGAGTTTTAGGGAATTTACCTGAGCGCTGGGGAAGTCTAGTGAATGTTTTAGGAGGAGCAGTATTTCCTGTTGGACTCATGCTCGTAGTATTAGCAGGAGGAGAATTAATTACGGGAAATATGATGTCACTGTCTATGGCGCTTTATGCAAAGAAAATTACATTGATAAGCGTACTGAATAACTGGGTTTGGATTACTCTCATGAATTTTATTGGGGCAATTTTCGTTGCGTATTGCTTTGGGCATCTTGGCGGATTAACAGAGGGAGAGTATTTAAATAAAACGGTAGCGATAGCGGAAGGGAAGTTACATGAATCATTTGGGAGAACTTTAATTTTAGCAATTGGTTGTAATTGGCTCGTTTGTCTTGCTCTTTGGCTCGCTTACGGGACGAGTGATTTTGTCGGAAAAATCATCGGAATTTGGATTCCAATTATGGCATTTGTAGTGATTGGATTTCAGCAAGTAGTAGCAAATATGTTTGTCATTTCCGCTGTTATTTTTGCTGGTCATCTAACGTGGATGGATCTGGCTAAAAATTTTGTTCCTGTTTTTATCGGAAATGTAATTGGAGGAGCTGGGTTTGTTGGTTTTGCTTACTTTGCTTGTTATCAGAAACAACATTCTAATATGAAATAGAGTTCTTGAGAGGAAGGGTATGTAATGGCTGATCGGTATTCACGACAACAGTTGTTCAAACCAATTGGGAGTAAAGGACAAGAAAAAATTCGAAATAAACATGTGTTAATTGTAGGGGCAGGCGCATTAGGAAGTGCAAGTGCCGAAAGTTTCGTACGTGCAGGTGTTGGCAAGTTGACGATTATTGATCGTGACTACGTTGAATGGAGTAATTTACAAAGGCAACAATTGTACTCTGAACAAAATGCGAGAGAGAAAATGCCGAAAGCAATTGCTGCAAAAAATCGGTTAGAACAAATTAATTCGGAAGTACAAATACATGCTTTCGTAATGGATGCAACTTCAGAAAATATGGAAGGTCTATTAAAAAATGTAGATGTAATCATTGATGCAACAGATAATTTTGATATTCGATTTGTAATAAATGATTTATCACAAAAACATAATATTCCGTGGGTATATGGTTCTTGCGTTGGATCGTATGGTATGAGTTATACAATTATTCCACAAGAGACACCGTGTTTACATTGTATGCTTAAAAATATTCCTGTTACAGGTGTGACATGTGATACCGCTGGAATTATTAGCCCTACTGTTCAAATCGTCGCAGCATATCAAGTGGCAGAAGCACTCAAAATTTTAGTGGAAGATTTCTCAGCAATTAGAAAAACATTTTTCATGTTTGATATATGGAGTAATCAAAATCATTTTATAAAATTAGGGAAAATAAAAACAGACGCTTGTCTCTCATGCGGTTCAAATCGAACTTATCCTTATTTATCATACGAAAACCAAACGAAAGCAGCTGTTTTATGCGGAAGAAATACAGTTCAAATTAGAACAGTAGACAATAGGAAATACAATTTTGATGATATAGAAAAAGTATTAAAAAAATTGGGGAAAGTAGATCGGAATCCGTATTTACTATCTTGCCGATTCGATGATTACCGCATCGTTGTTTTTCAGGATGATCGTGTTTTTATTCATGGTACAAATGATATTTCGAAAGCGAAACAACTATATTATCGCGTATTCGGTTAATAGAGAGGGTGTCAATAATGGAAAGAAGAGTGCCAATTACGGTTGAAGAAGCTGTTCGTAAAGTGATGGGGTTTGCTGATAAAGGCTTAAAGGAGCTATTACCAATTGAATTAGCTTATGGACGTATATTAGCAGAGGATTTAGTAGCTGACCATGATGTGCCGTCATTTAATCGTTCGCCGTATGACGGATTTGCTATTCGAGCAGAAGATACTAATTTAGCAAGTTATGAAACGCCAATTGTATTTGAAGTAATGGGTGAAATTGGCGCAGGATCGCTATTCCATGAGAAAGTAGGTCCGTTTCAAGCAGTTCGAATTATGACGGGAGCACAAATTCCGAATGGGTGTGATGCGGTTGTTATGTTAGAGCTGACTCGTCAATATGAGAAGAATGGCAACAATTATATGGAAGTGAAGCGATCATTCAAAACGGGCGACAATATTTCTTTTCAAGGTGAAGATGCTCGTAAAGGAACAGTTCTTGCAAAGAAGGGATCGTACATTAATCCAGGTATTTCAGCTCTTCTTGCTACATTCGGTTATAGTGAAGTACCAGTTGCGAGAAAGCCTGTAATTGGACTGTTAGCGAATGGGAGTGAATTACTGGATGTCAATGATTCATTACAGCCAGGGAAAATCCGAAACAGTAATACGTACATGATATTGTCTCAAATTCGAAGAGCGGGCGGAAGAGTAAAATATTTTGGGAAGTTTAGTGATGATTTTAATACGTGTTTTACAGCTGTGAAAGAAGCGCTTGGCCAAGTAGATATGTTAATTACAACGGGCGGTGTATCAGTAGGAGATTATGATTATTTACCAGCTATTTACGAAAAGTTAGGTGCATCTGTTCTTTTTAATAAAGTTGCAATGCGACCAGGAAGTGTTACGACTGTAGCACAATTAAATGGCAAGTTATTATTTGGTTTATCAGGAAATCCATCAGCTTGTTACGTAGGGTTTGAATTATTCGTAAGACCGTGTATTCGGACGTATATGTTTAGTGAAAAAGTACATTTAAAAAGAGAAAAAGCGTTATTAGGAGAAGATTTTCTAAAACCGAATCCATTTACAAGATTTGTACGAGCAAAATTGCAATATGATGAGGGGAAATTAATCGCTTATCCATCAGGGTTTGATAAATCTAGCTCAGTTTCTTCATTGGCAGAATCCAACGCGTTTATCGTATTGCCGGGCGGGACAAGAGGATATAAAAAAGATATGTTTGTCGATGTTCTTTTATTAGAAGATAACGAAGGTAGTGAATGGCCTTGGACATTTCATAAAGTGAGAGGTGGTTTTAATGGAACAAGTGCTATTTGAGATTGTAGATAATCCGATTTTAGTTGAAGAAGTAACGAATAAAGTCGCAAGAAGAGAAGCAGGTGCGATTACAACATTTATTGGTACGGTGAGAGAATTAACAAAAGGAAAACGAACGCTACATTTAGAGTATGAAGCATATAAACCGATGGCAGTAAAACAACTTATGAGAATTGGAGAAGAAATTTGTGAAAGATGGCCGGATACAAAAGTAGCAATTACGCACCGTGTAGGGCGGCTAGAAATAATGGATATTGCGGTAGTCATTGCAGTTTCATCACCGCATCGTAAAGTAGCTTATGAAGCGAATGAGTACGCGATTGAACGTATAAAACGAATTGTTCCAATTTGGAAAAAAGAATTTTGGGAAGATGGAACGATGTGGATTGGAGATCAACTTGAAAATACACCATATCCAGAAGGAAAACCAAAGAAGGAAGAATGAGAAAATGATTATAATTTTATTGTTTGCAAATTTGCGTGAGGAAGTTGGATCGGATCGATTAGTGATTTCAGAAAAGCAAGAAATGACAGTGCAACAATTAAAAGAATGGCTTAAAGCCAGCTATTGTTTACAATCGTTGGATAAAGTGATGGTCGCTGTTAACGAAGAGTTTGTAATGAATGAAGAGATGATAAAAGCTGGAGATATAGTCGCATTAATCCCGCCTGTTAGCGGTGGATGATAAGCTTTTTCACCAGATGAAGCGCCAAGAAAATGTTGTATATAAATTAGAATAAGAGAAGGGATGAGTTCTATGCTTACTCAAGAACAAATAATGAATGCATTAAAACATGTAGAGGATCCAGAGTTACACAAAAGTGTTGTAGAATTAAATATGGTTAGAAATATACAAATGAACGGAACAGAGGTTAAACTTGAAGTAGTACTAACAATCCAAGGTTGTCCGTTAAAAGCAAAAATTCAACAAGATATTGAAGAATCACTTCACGCAATTGGTGCCTCTAAAGTGGAGGTAACATTTGGTTCTATGACACAAGAAGAACGTACAGCTTTAACAGAGAAATTAAAGAAAAATACTAGAACAGAAACTGGTATGCCGAGCATGCTTCGCCCGGATTCAGGAGTACGTTTTATTACTGTAACGAGCGGAAAAGGCGGAGTTGGAAAATCAACGGTGACAATTAATCTTGCAACTGCACTAGCGCGTATGGGCAAAAAGGTGGGGATATTAGATGCAGATATATATGGTTTTAGTATTCCAGCTATGATGGAAACGAATAAGAAACCAACGATGATTGATCAAACGGCAATTCCAGTCATTAGTCACGGTGTTAAAATCATGTCGATGGGATTTTTTACAGAAGGAAATAACCCAGTTATGTGGCGCGGACCGATGCTAAATAAATGGATTCAAAATTTTCTTGCGAATACGCACTGGGGAGAATTAGATTATTTATTACTTGATTTACCACCAGGTACAGGAGATGTTGCGATCGATGTTGCAGCGATGATTCCGCAAGCGAAAGAAATAATTGTTACAACTCCGCACAATGTAGCTTCATTCGTTGCTTCAAGAGTCGGTGTAATGGCAAAACATACGAAGCATGAGATTTTAGGTATTGTGGAAAATATGGCTTATTATGAAGAACAAGATGGATCGAAAAATTATCTCTTCGGAAAAGGCGGCGGCGAAATGCTTGCAGAACAATTGCAAACAGAAGTAATTGCTCAAATACCTTTTGCGAAACGTGAAGAAAATAATGGTTCATCTGTATATGATGAAGATTCTCTTGTTGGAGAAGTGTTTACATCGTTAGCTGAGGATATTATTTATAGAGGATAGAGGGGGAAGTTTAGTATGGCATGTAACATTGATCATTCTATTGAAGATGTGATGAATAAGCTTGAAAGTCAAAAGAGTTTTTTATCAGAAGAGATTTTTAAAGGGTTAAAAAATTTTTTACAAGGTAATCACTCACAAGAAATATTAAATGATGTATTTCATCTTTTAAAAAAGTATGACTTAGTAAGTGAAGAAGAAAGAGAGACGAGAAATAATCAATTATTGTTGATTATAAAATAAGTATACTTTGGCTTTTGTTTTGTAACAGGAGGGGTAAATGGAATGGATATGAAAAAGATGATTGAAATGATAGAAGCAACAAAAGTGACTAAAGAAGAATTATCAATTTCTACTTTACATCAAGAGCTTGTGAAGTTATATAGTCAAAAAAATGTTGCTCATTATACCGAGTTATTAAAGTATATTTTATCATTATCCGTGCAGCTCAACCTACATCTTGTATTGAAATATTTTGGCGTGCGACCGGTTGTTGCGACAGATGAGCGTATGCAATTTCAAGAGATATTTAAATGCTTAGCTAAGAAAGATGAGAATGGGGAATGGTTTCTAAATTTTGTTTCTTTATATGTAGGGCTAATTGTAGTTCTTCGTTTTGATGAGAAAGTGATTGAGAGCAATTTTTTTGATGATATGGTAGTGGATGAATGTAATGAAATATAGGATTCTGCTCATAACATTTTTCTATATTAAATGCTTTAACTGCGATTTTAGTTGGTTATGTAAATATGAAGGTAACTAATTAAGAAAAAGGAATGAAACTAGTTGGATAAAAAGAGTTCTTCAGTTGTTTCCGTCGTTTTTTCGTGTTACCATTAAGCGAATTTTTCATAAGGAGAGAAAGCGATGAAATGGATTTATTTTCTTATTATTAACATTATAGCTTTTAGCCTTATGGGGCTTGATAAACGAAAAGCGAAGAAGAAACAGTGGAGAACGCCAGAAAGTACGTTGTTTTTATCAGCGGCAGCTGGGGGAGCAGTTGGAGCTTGGATTGGCATGTATATGTTTCATCATAAAACTCATAAAAAGAAATTTGTTTTCGGCATACCGTTACTTGTTGTAATAACGGTATGTTTATTATTCGTTGTATGAGAAATGTCGAAAGAAATGCAGATTGATTATTGGTAAAGTGAGCATGTGAGACCGTATAATGGAGAAAAAATGAGAAGAGGAGAAAAAGGAAGATGGGGAGTCAATCAGCAGAGCAAAAAAAAGGGATACTATATGCGGCTGGTGCTTACACGATGTGGGGAATCCTACCGATTTATTGGAAATGGGTTGAGGAAGTTCCAGCAGATGAAATATTAGCACACCGCATCGTTTGGGCGTTTGTTTTTATGTTACTCGTATTAGGTGTTACGAAGAGGTTTCGCCAGTTTATTGGGGAATTTGTGAATCTTTTTAAACGACCTAAATTATTAATGTCATTAACAATAGCTTCAGTCTTGATTAGTGGAAACTGGTTTGTTTACATATGGGCCGTTAATCATAATCATGTTATTGAAGCGAGTCTTGGCTATTATATTAATCCGCTTATTAGTATTTTACTTGGTACAGTCGTTTTAAAGGAAAAGTTAAACTTCTGGCAATATGTTGCAGTTGGTTTAGCTGGAGTGGGGGTTATCATTTTAACAGTACGTTTCGGGGCTATCCCGTGGGTTTCTTTATCACTTGCCCTTTCATTTGGATTATACGGATTAACGAAAAAATTGTTAAACTATGATGCGACAATTGGACTTACGATGGAAACGATGTTAGTAACGCCGTTTGCGATTATTTATCTAGTAATGACAGGAGTACATGGTTTCGGCTCATTTGGCTCTATCTCAATGTTATCGACATTACTATTAATAGGAGCGGGTATTGTTACAGCTCTACCACTTTTTTATTTTGCAAAAGGAGCCCAACTTATTCCGCTTTATATGGTAGGTTTTTTACAATATATTGCACCAACAATTAGCTTAATTTTAGGTGTATTCGTATTTGGTGAACATTTCACATCTACTCATATGATTGCATTTTTCTGTATATGGGTTGCATTATTTGTATTCTCGGTAGCGAAGACTAAGTTTTTAGTGCAGAAACAACCGAAATTTATAAAAAATAAATCAGCAAAAGTATCATAATGCGTAGTATTTTCTACGCATTTTTCTTTATACTGATACTATATAGGATTTCCATTATAGCTAGTAAGGAGCTGAGAACATGGAAACAATTTTACATAATGATCCGCTTATGGCAGCTGTAATTTCATGGTTTTTAGCACAATTAACGAAAGTAGTCTTTAAATTAGTTAAAACAGGTGAATTTGATTTTGCAAAGTTTTTTGCTTCAGGTGGGATGCCAAGTTCTCATGCTTCAACAGTTACAGCGCTTGCTACAGGAGTTGGAGTAGTGGAAGGTGTGGAAAGCTCGATGTTTGCGGTTGCTACTATTTTTGCCATTATTGTTATGTATGATGCTTCAGGAGTAAGGCTTGCAGTAAGTAAACAAGCAAAAATATTGAATGACTTTTTTCACGGTAGAGAAACAGAATATAAGAAGTTAAATGAACTTGTTGGGCATACACCGTATGAAGTAGTAGTCGGTGCTTTATTAGGAATTATTGTCGGAGTAGGGTATTGTTTATGAGCAGAACATTTTATATGTTCTGCTTTTCTTTGTTTTTATACATATTCAGCTACCTTTTTGAATATCGTTATACGGATTTCGAAAGGGTGGGTGAGTAACTTGTTATTATATGAAAAAGTGCATGAAGAAATAGCGAGAAGAACAACTGCACTTCAAACAATGCAACGGCAAGATGGTACGTGGCGGTTTTGTTTTGAAGGAGCTCCATTAACAGATTGCCATATGATTTTTTTATTAAAATTATTAGGTAGAGATAAAGAGATAGAACCGTTTGTGAAAAGATTAGCATCACTTCAAACAAATGAAGGAACATGGAAATTGTATGAAGATGAGGTGGGAGGTAATTTATCAGCTACCATTCAATCTTATGCCGCCTTACTTGCATCGGAAAAATACACAAAAGAAGATGCGAATATGAAGCGAGCGGAAATGTTTATAAATGAGCGCGGTGGGGTAGCACGTGCTCATTTTATGACGAAGTTTTTATTAGCGATTCATGGAGAATATGAATATCCTTCTCTTTTTCATTTGCCAACACCAATTATGTTTCTGCAGAATGATTCCCCTCTCAGTATATTTGAATTGAGTAGCTCAGCACGTATTCATTTAATTCCGATGATGTTGTGTTTAAATAAAAGATTTCGAGTAGGGAAAAAGTTATTGCCAAATTTAAATCACATTGCAGGCGGGGGCGGAGAATGGTTTCGAGAGGATCGGTCTCCAGTTTTTCAAACGTTAGTAAGTGACGTGAAGAAAATTATAACGTATCCACTTTCTTTGCATCATAAAGGATATGAGGAAGTAGAACGTTTTATGAAAGAGCGTATTGATGAAAATGGAACATTATATAGCTACGCAACTGCCTCGTTTTATATGATTTATGCTTTACTTGCATTAGGACATTCTATTCAATCACCAATTATTGAGAAGGCTATAATGGGAATTACATCTTATATATGGAAGGTGGAGAGAGGGAGCCATTTGCAAAACTCTCCATCAACTATATGGGATACAGCTTTACTCAGTTATGCTTTGCAAGAAGCTCAAGTTCCGAAAGCAAGTAAAGTGATTCAAAATGCATCAGCATATTTACTAAGAAAACAGCAAACGAAGAAAGTAGATTGGAGTGTACATGCACCGGATCTCTTCCCGGGTGGTTGGGGCTTTTCGGATGTGAATACGACGATTCCAGATATTGATGATACAACTGCTGTGTTAAGAGCATTGGCGCGAAGTAGAGGGAACGAACATGTAGATAATGCTTGGAAGCGAGCGGTTAATTGGGTTAAAGGATTGCAAAATAATGATGGTGGTTGGGGGGCTTTTGAAAAAGGGGTAACGAGCCGTATATTAGCAAATTTACCAATCGAAAATGCAAGTGATATGATTACAGACCCTTCTACACCAGATATTACAGGAAGAGTGTTAGAATTTTTCGGAACGTATACGCAAAATGAATTGCCCGAGAAACAAAAACAAAGTGCGATAAATTGGTTAATGAATGTACAAGAGGAAAATGGATCGTGGTATGGGAAATGGGGAATTTGTTATATATATGGTACGTGGGCAGTGTTGACTGGTTTACGGTCACTAGGAATACCATCTAGCGATCCATCATTGAAACGAGCAGCTTTATGGCTTGAACATATACAGCATGAAGATGGTGGCTGGGGAGAATCTTGCCAAAGTAGTGTAGAAAAAAGATTTGTTACTTTGCCATTTAGTACACCATCCCAAACAGCATGGGCGTTAGATGCCCTCATTTCTTACTATGATAAAGAAACGCCAGTTATTCGAAAAGGTATTTCATATTTGCTCTCCAACCCTTATATAAATGAAAAATATCCTACTGGAACAGGTTTACCAGGTGGGTTTTATATTCGTTATCATAGTTATGCTCATATATATCCGTTGCTTACTTTGGCTCATTATGCAAAAAAATATAGAAAATAAACCGAGAGATGTCTCTCGGTTTATTTTGTTGGGTAGTAGGTCCCTTTTGAAAAGAATAAGGTTGTGATGTACCTTATTTTTCGGTTGGTTGGCGCTTTTGACGTGCATCAGCGGCATTTGCACGTGCGTTTGCTTCTAAGTCATTGTGGTCAGCGAGTTCGCGAGAGAACTCAACATCAATGCCATCCGTTGCTTTGCTTTGTTTGAAATTCTTTTTATTCATTCGACACAATCTCCTTGCACTTTATCCCGCATAACGGGTAGTAAAACTCCAACCTTAAAACTCAGATGGAACAAAGAAGCTAGGTGGGAGATTAACTGCCCGTAAATGCCCGATTGGTGAGGGCTGATAATCAGTGGGGATGAACAAACTTCCCACTAATTAAAGTTTCACTTTATGCGACGTTGCAAAGTTAGTTTGACACAAATAGACTTTTTTATACAAAGAGGAGTTGGAAAGTAAAAAGCCGAAATATACAGTATAAGTAATAGAAATGGGGGATAGGAATGGAGTTTTTAAATGGGAAAACAGCTGTTGTAACAGGAGCTGCACAGGGAATTGGAAAAGAGATTGCAAGGGTTTATGCAAAGCTAGGGGCGAAAGTATTAATTAGCGATGTAAATGAAGAGAAGCTACAAAAAACGACACGTGAGTTATCAGATGAAGGATATGAAGTGTGCTCATATCGATGTGATGTGAGTAATCAAAATGAAGCAAAGTCGTTAATTGAATATGCAGTTCAAAAATTTGGTACATTACATATTTTGGTGAATAATGCTGGAATTACAAGAGACGCAATGTTACATAAAATGGAGAAATCTGCTTGGGAACAAGTATTACAAGTGAATTTAACTGGTGTTTTTTATTGTATGCAACCAGCACTTCTTTATATGAGACAACAAGGATATGGAAGAATTATTAATATTTCTTCTATAAGTAGAGAGGGGAATATTGGACAGGCAAATTATGCTGCAACGAAAGCTGGAGTTGTAGGATTAACAAAAACAGCAGCGAAAGAAGTTGGAAGTTTCGGTATTACTTGTAATGCGATTTGTCCGGGGTTTATGGATACAGATATGACCAAAACGATACCAGATAAAGTGAAAGAAAAGATGGTTGGCGCTATTCCAGTTGGTAGAATTGGAACGCCAGAAGATATTGCGAACGCAGCAGCCTTTTTAGCATCAGAATACGCATCTTATATTACAGGTGAAGTACTAAATGTGAGCGGAGGACTGCAAGTTTAAAGGAATACATAATGAAAAGAACCTGACCGGATAGGTCAGGTTCTTTTCATTAATTTAAGTTAAGCCAAACGCTCTTTACTTCTGTATAGTTATTTAATGCATAAGATCCCATTTCACGGCCAAGACCAGATTGTTTAAATCCTCCAAATGGAGATGCTGCATCAAACACGTTATAACAGTTTACCCACACTGTACCTGCACGTACTTTACTTGCAACATAGTGTGCTGTTTTAACATTTTCTGTCCACACACCAGCCGCTAAGCCGAATTGTGATTTATTTGCACGTTCAATTACTTCATCAATATCGTTAAATGGTATTGCAGAAATAACTGGACCGAAAATTTCTTCTTTTGCGATCGTCATTTCATCATTTACGTCAGCGAATACTGTAGGAGAAACGAAGTAGCCTTGATCGAATGGATTACTTCCTCCGCAAAGTACTTCAGCGCCTTCTTCAATCCCTTTTTCAATGTAGCCCATTACACGTTTTTGTTGTTCTTCAGAAACGAGAGGACCAATTGTTGTTTCAGGGTTAAGACCGACACCTTGATTTAGTTTTTTAGAATAGAGGACGAGATCAGCCATGACATTATCATACATTTTCTTCGGAACAAATAAGCGTGATCCAGCAGAGCATACTTGTCCTTGGTTAAACATAACACCAGAAAGTGCACCAGGAATCGCGCGAGATAAATCAGCATCCGGCAAGATGATATTTGGTGATTTACCGCCTAACTCAAGTGTAACGCGTTTTAATGATTCGGATGCTTGTCGCATAATTTGTTTACCGACAGGAGTAGAACCGGTAAATGCAATTTTATCAACGAGTGGATGATTAACGAGAGCTTGTCCAGCTGATTCACCGAATCCAGGTACGATATTAATAACACCTTTCGGGAATCCAGCTTCTTCAATTAATTCAGCTAAGTATAGAGCAGATAGTGGAGTTTGTTCTGCAGGTTTTAAAACGATTGTACATCCTGTAGCAAGCGCTGCTCCCATTTTCCACATTGCCATAAGAAGCGGGAAGTTCCAAGGAATAATTTGACCAACGACACCAACAGCTTCATGGCGTGTATAGTTAAAGTAATCACCGGAAACAGGAATTGTTTGACCAACGATTTTCGTAGCCCAGCCAGCGTAATAGCGCATATGCTCAATTGCAAGTGGGATGTCTGCTGCCATTGTTTCACGGATTGGCTTTCCGTTATCTAATGTTTCGAGCTGTGCAAGCTCTTCTTTATGTTCTTCCATTAAATCAGCTAACTTGTACATGAGACGGCTTCGCTCAGCAGTGCTCATACGAGACCAAGGACCTTCGTCAAAAGCCATACGAGCTGCGACTACAGCTTTATGAATATCTTCGCGACCAGCTTCAGAAACGACGGCAAGTGTTTCACCAGTTGCTGGGTTAGGTGTTTTAAATGTTTTACCGGAAGCGCTTTCAATGAAAGATCCATTCACATATAACTTTTTTGTACCTTGAAGAAACTTCTCTACCTTTTCATGAAGATTTACAGCTAGTTGACTCATTGTATAACCCCCTTGAAAATATAATGTAAACGCAGTACGAGACGGCGCTTATTCCGAAATCAAGGATGTGGAAACTAGATGGAAAGCCTCTAATTAAAATCATAATTAATAAATACTGAAAATTCAAATTTCATTTGTGTTACAATTGTAAAAAATATGTAATGTAAGAGAATCTTCTATATGATTATAAAAAATCCTGCTTGTTTTTGCTTTCTAGTAGGAAAAACTAGAAGAACAATGGTACAATAATACATCGTGAGAGGAGGGGTAAAAATGAAAGATTATCATGATGATCCACGCTTTCGAATAGCCCATAGAGAAGCGTTAATTGGTCTTGGACTTGCTATTATTAATTTTATAATTTGGTACGGATTTGCTTATGGGCTTGGTAGTAAAAATCCGAATGAATATACATATGTATTAGGTTTTCCCGCATGGTTTTTTTATAGCTGTATCGTTGGATTTATCGTTATGGTTATTTTACTTAGTTTAGTTGTTCGTTTTGTATTTCAAGATATTTCACTCGATGAGGAAGAAAAAAGTGAGGAATAATAGATGAATTGGTATGTAATCATTCCAATGATAATTTCGTTTATCGTTGTATTTTTAATTGGTGTATATGCTTCAAGACGCGTGCAAGCAACTGCTCATAATAAATTTTTGCAAGAATATTTTCTTGGTGGGCGTGAGCTAGGCGGTTTATTATTAGCGATGACAATGATTGCTACATACGGTAGTGCAAGTAGCTTTATTGGTGGCCCTGGTATTGCTTACAATATGGGTCTTGGATGGGTACTGTTATCTGCGATTCAAGTTGTAACAGGGTATATCGTTTTAACGGTTATCGGTAAAAAGTTTGCAATTATCGCTAGGAAGATGGAAGCAATTACTCTTATCGATTATTTAAAAGGGAGATACAATAATAAAGCAGTTGTTATACTTTCTGCGTTATGTATTATTATCTTTTTATTTTCAGCGACAGTAGCCCAGTGGGTCGGCGGTGGACGATTAATCGAGTCACTAACGGGGCTATCGTATACAACAGCACTATTTTTATTTACTTTTTCTGTACTTGTGTACGTATTAATTGGTGGATTTCGTGCAGTTGCTCTATCAGATACATTATTAGGAATCATTATGTTAGTTGGAACAACAATCATTTTAATTGCTACTGTCATTGCTGGTGGTGGAATTGAAAAGATTATGCAGGAACTTGTTCAAATTAATCCAAAGTTAATTACACCATTCGGAGCAGATGGCAGTTTAACGAAATCATATGTTACATCATTTTGGATTTTAATTGGAATTGGCGTTGTCGGTTTACCGCAAATTAGCGTGCGTGCCATGTCTTATAAAAATTCAAAAGCGATGCACCAAGCTTTAATAATTGGAACCGTTGTCGTTGGCACAATTATGATCGGTATGCATTTAACAGGTGTATTTGCAAGAGTAGTACTTCCAGGTATAACGGTACCAGATAAAGTAATGCCGCTACTTGCGATGGAAGTGTTGCCACCTTGGTTAGCTGGAGTTTTCTTAGCTGCACCGATGGCAGCGATTATGTCTACAGTAAACTCTTTATTATTACTTGTAAGCTCGTCAATTATTAAAGATATATACGTAAATTACATAAATAAAGATGCAGCAGACAGTACGATAAAAAAAGGAAGTTTGTGGATTACGGGTATTGTAGGACTACTCGTTTATGCAGCGGCAATTAAACCACCAGATTTTTTAATATGGCTAAATTTATTTTCTTTCGGTGGATTAGAAGCAGCATTCATTTGGCCAATCGTATTAGGGTTATATTGGAGGAAAGGAAATGCTACAGGAGCGCTTGCGTCTATTTTAGTTGGGGTAGGCTCATATATGTGTATTCATCTTTTCTATCCAAATCCGTTCGGTATACATACAGTTGTCTTCCCGATTTGTTTTGCGTTTATCGCTTACATCATTGGAAGTATGAGTGCTGTAAAAAAAACAGTATAGGTTAGCTGAAGAAACGTAGTCCTTATAAGACTGCGTTTTTTTGTGTGAATTTGTTCATTTTTTATTCTGTATATCCACGGTTATTCATAAATTAATAACAACTGAGGGGATGGAGTTGAGGTCGATGAAAAAAGTATTATTTTTAGGAGACCCAGGCATTGATGACTCTTTAGCAATTATGTATGGATTGTTGCATCCTGATATTGATATTGTTGGTGTAGTAACGGGATATGGAAATGTAACACAAGAAAAGGCGACAAGTAATGCCGCATATTTATTGCAAATGGCAGGACGGGAAGATATACCTGTTATTAATGGTGCGAAAATTCCTTTATCCGGAGATATTACGACGTATTATCCAGAAATTCATGGGACAGACGGTTTAGGGCCAATTAAACCTCCAAAAACTTTTTCACCAAATATAAAGCCTTTTTGTACATTTTTTGATCTTCTTGAAAAATATAAAGGAGAATTAATAATAGTCGATGCTGGTAGATCAACAACATTAGCGACAGCATTTATTTTAGAAAAGCCGATGATGAAGTATGTGAAAGAATATTATATAATGGGCGGTGCTTTCTTAATGCCTGGCAATGTAACACCAGTCGCAGAGGCGAATTTTCATGGTGATCCCATTGCGTCACAATTAGTTATGCAAAATGCCAAAAATGTAACATTAGTGCCACTTAACGTTACATCTGAAGCAATTATTACACCGGAAATGGTAAAATATATTACGAAACACTCTAAAACGAGTTTTAATAAGTTAATCGAGCCGATATTTACGTACTATTATAAAGCTTATAGAAAGTTAAATCCGAAAATAAAAGGAAGTCCAGTACATGACGTCGTTACAATGATGGTTGCGGCAAATCCATCCCTTTTAGATTATGTATATCGTCGTGTCGATGTAGATACAGTTGGAATTGCAAAAGGAGAGAGTATTGCTGATTTTCGGCCTCAACCTGATGCAAAAGCATTAAAAAATTGGGTGCGAATTGGTTGGTCGTTACATTATAAAAAGTTTCTTGAGGATTTTGTGAAATTTATGACGTAGACATAATAGGAGCATACAAGTTAAAATAATGGAGATGGTTATTTAAATGACCATCTCCATTATTTTGTTTTTAAATGATAAATAGAGAAGAGTTACACAATAGGAGAGGAATTTTACTTGAAAAAAACTATAGTATGCGCAGTAATTGTGGGTATTTTTGTTTTGCTAATATCGGGTAACTTTTTAGTGAAAAAAGTGTGGAGTTCAAATAATGATGATGCACAGTATATTGCATCTTTTATTGAAGAACATAAAGATGAAAAAAATAGTGCGCTTCTAGTAAAGAGAAATGATAAAGTTGTTTATTCTGTAAACCCAAATGTTGTATTGCCAGTTGCTAGTACGATGAAATTAATTGTGGCGCTTGAATATACGAAACAAGTTACTGAAGGGAAAATTGATTCTTCTAGTTTCGTGTCGATTAATGATGTGAATCGTTATTATGTGCCGAATACAGATGGTGGTGCACAAGATAGATGGCAAAAGTATTTGGAGAAGACGGGTAAGATAACTGAAGGAGCGGTTTCTTTAGAAGAAGTGGCAAAAGGAATGGTTAAGTTTAGTTCGAATGCAAATGCTGAATACTTAATGGAATTGTTAGGATTAGATAACATCAATCGAAATTTACAAAGTTTATCACTTCCTGCACATCAACCACTATTTCCAATCGTTTCATCTTTGTATATCCCGGGATATTTGCATAAAGAATTACATGTTCCAAAATATAAAATAGAGAAAAAGTTAAAAGAAATGTCTCAAGAGCAATATCGTGAATATGCGATGATTATTCATGAACGCTTAAAGAAGAAGGGACCATTATTACAGAAGGAAATTCCGCTTTATTTAGAGGAACGTTACGACAAAATTTGGTCAGATAGATTACCAGCAGCTTCTGCAAATGATTATATGGTATTACTTCAAAAGGCAAACCATAAAGGTGGCTTGACAGAGGCTGAAGAAAAAGTGTGGGCAAATATCGTTGAAACAGACATGAGTGCCAAGAAATACCGTAAAACATTCAGACATGCGGGGCAAAAGAATGGTTACACACCATGGACGGTTACAAAAGCAGTTTATGCTATGGATAAACGTGGAAACTGTACAGAAATTGTGTTTTTGGCGAATAATTTAAATGAAGACGATAGTGCAGAAATACGGAAACATTTAGCAAACTTGCATTTCCAAGTGTTGCAAAGTGATAAGTATGATGCGACTTTTATTAAATAAACTCGGTGCAGAGAGCACCGGGTTTATTTTTATGTACAAGCACTTTTTTTCTATCTCTGGGTATGATGGGTAGTAATAATTAGGTGAGAGGGGAAAAGGTGATGAAACAAAGTAAAGAAGAGTTTATAAAGAGTGAAGGCGCTGATTTCCCTGGGAAAACATATGTGGATTGTGTATTACAACATGTATTTGATTTTCAACGAAATTACTTATTGAAAGATATGTTTCAAGTGCATAAAGCACATATTACGATGCTGACGGAAGAAAATTTAATGAAAAAGGAAGAAGCTAAAGTTATATTACACGCATTAAAAAAGGTAGAGGGAATTCCAGAAGAGCAATTGCTCTATACAGAGCAGCATGAAGATCTCTTTTTTTTAGTCGAACATTTAATTTCTCAAGAAGCGAAATGCGATTTTGTAAGTAATATGCATATTGGTAGAAGTAGAAATGATATGGGCGTAACGATGTATCGCATGAGTTTAAGGCGATATGTATTACGATTAATAGAACATCATTTGTTATTGCAAGAAAGTGTACTGCAACTTGCTGCTGATCATAAGGAAACGATTATGCCAGCTTATACACATACACAACCAGCACAGCCAACAACATTTGGTCATTATACGTTAGCAATTTATGATACGATGCAAAGAGATTTAGAACGAATGAAAAAAACGTACCAGCTTTTAAATCAGTCTCCAATGGGGGCGGCTGCACTCTCTACAACAAGTTTCCCGATTAAACGAGAACGAGTTGCTCATCTACTTGGATTTACAAATGTAATTGAGAACTCATATGATGCTGTTGCTGGAGCGGATTATTTATTAGAAGTTAGCTCGCTACTTATGGTAATGATGACGAATACGAGTAGATGGATTCATGACTTTTTGTTGTTAGCAACGAAAGAATATGACGGTATTACTGTTGCAAAGTCATATGTACAAATCAGTAGTATTATGCCGCAAAAACGAAACCCGGTTTCAATTGAACATGCTCGTGCAATTACGAGTAGTGCTTTAGGAGAAGCATTTACAGTATTTCAAATGATTCATAATACACCATTTGGTGATATTGTCGATACGGAAGATGACTTGCAGCCATATTTATATAAAGGGATTGAAAAGGCAATTCGTGTTTTTTGTATGATGAATGCAGTGATCCGAACGATGAAAGTAGAAGAAGAAACGTTAAAAAGTCGTTCCTATAAACATGCAATAACGATAACGGATTTCGCCGATGTTTTAACAAAAAACTATGAAATTCCATTTCGGCATGCTCATCATGCAGCAAGTGCTATTGCAAATATGTCATTGGAGCAGAAAAAAGAACTACATGAATTACACTTCAAAGAGGTAAATATGTACTTGCAAGAACATTTTAAAATAAATTTATTAGAAAAAGAGTGGAAAGAAATTATATCGCCAGAAGCTTTTATTCAAAAAAGAAATGTATACGGTGGACCGAGTAAAAAAGAGATGGAGCGCATGATCAAAAATCGAAAAGAGTCATTTCAAAAAGAAGAAGATGTATTTGAAAAGGAAAAACAGAGAATTTTACAAGCTGAAAATGCTTTGAATACATTAGCTTTGAATATTATTGAATCGTAAAAGAGGGATTTGATGAATTAATCGCCAATACTTAATTAAACTATGAATAGAGAGAAGAGATTGTCGATGATTTAATTACATGTATATGAAGAGATTTTTCATTTTAAAGAAGATGTTACACCATTTCTAGAAAAGAATGAGCAGGAAAACAATCTCATATTAGGTGTATTACAAATGGTCCAAGAACCGATATTTATGGGGATAGCGAAACAAGGAGAAGAAATTGCGGTTGTATTTCTGCAAACAGAAGAGAAGAAACAAATCATTGTTGCAACTTCTGAAATTGCGGGAGTAACTATTGAGGAACTTGCAAAAGAATTAACGAAAGTATATCCGGATATTCCTGGATTGATCGGTAATAAGAAAATTATACAGAAATTAGCGGAAGAGATTGCCGTATTAGAAAATAAAAAAACGAATGTTGCAATGGAGCAAGGTGTGTATGAGCTGAACAGAGTAAAGAAGAAGTGTAATGCGAATGGACTTTTCCGAGCGGTAAATAATGATGAATTACCATTAATAGAACAGTGGATATATCAATTTTGTGAAGACGTAAAGCTTCCTACTACGAAAGAAGAAGCAAAACAAACTGCGTATACATTAATAACTACAAATCGACTGTTTGGTTTGGAAGTGGATGGGAAACTCGTTTCTGTAGCTGCAAAAACGAGACCAACTAAAAATAATATAACAGTCAATTTCGTATATACGCCGAAAGAAGCAAGGAAAAAAGGGTATGCATCTCATTGTGTAGCAGCACTTAGTCAACGTATGTTAGATGAAGGCTATCAGACGACTACGTTATATACTGATCTAGCGAATCCGACATCTAATAAAATTTATCAAGAAATTGGTTATGAACAAATTGCGGAATCTGTGCTCATATTTTTAGAGAAGTAAAACAAAAAGGCGTGCTATTTTAGCACGCCTTTTTGTTATTCATCAATTCTAATAACCTCGCCTTGAGGGAATTCCTCAGTTTCTAGTAAGTTACGAATAGCTTTCGCAACATATTCAGGTGATAATAGCTTTCCTTCTTCTTTTAATGCAATGAAGCGATCTAAATTTGTGAAGTCTTCTTTAGCTGTTTCACGAATTTGTGCTTGCATATTTGTATCAACAACACCGGGGGCAAAAGCGACGATTTTTACTGGATATTCTTTTTCCCATTCTTCAGTTGCTACGCATTGTGTAAACATATTTACACCAGCTTTCGTCGTACAATAAGCGCCCCATCCGAAATAAGGATTTTTTCCTGCACCAGATGAAATATTTATAACGCGTTTATCTACTTTCCATTCTTTCGTATGTTTCATAAACGTAGATGTAAGAATCATAGGTGCAAGTAAATTAATGTGAACGTTCGTAATGAATTGTTCACTTTCTGCTTTTTCAATCGGCTTCATAGGTGCAACTGTACCTGCATTATTAATTAAATGAATAGAGGATACATTGTCTTCTTTAATGGATGAAATGATTTCTTTAAAGTTAGTTTCTAAGTTATGTACATCTTGAAGATCTAAGGAATGAAAAATACAATTGCTGTTATATTGCTTTGCAAGTTTAGTAAGTTCTTTATTTTCTCTTCTAGAAATAGAGATGACAGTTGTACTTTCTTCTAACAATTGAGTGGCAATAGCCTCACCTAAACCTTGTGAAGTTCCTGTTATGATAACGTAGCGCATAGTTTTATAAACTCCTCTCGTATGTGCGGAATTTTGTTGGACAACGTACATTGCATAGTTTGTCTACATTTTATAGTATAGAGCACTTTTTACTATAAATGAAATGAGATGATTGTGTGCCTTTTATAAACCGTTTTACAACAACAGTACCTGGTGCCGTCACGTTCACTGGGAACACGTTAGGGCTTAGCCCTACATCACCTGCGCCAGGTAATATTTTTGGTACACTTGCTGTATTTACTACGGTAAATACAGCGCTGCAAGTACCAGGGTTCCCAGCAGGAACGACGGATGAATGGCAATTGAATTCTTCAAGTGCAATTTTAAATCTTCCGGCGGGGAGTAGTGTGCTATATGCAGAGTTAGTTTGGGCTGGTACTTTTCGGACTGATACGGAAGATGTTTTACCATTTTTAAATGATGATATTACATTTACAACACCATCAGGGACGTTTGCTGTTACGCCAGATCCCGCTACCGCGCAGCAAGGTTCAGTAGGAAATCAGTTTTATTATGCTCGCTCTGCTAATGTAACGAATCTTGTTAGTGCAGGTGGGGCAGGCACATATACAACAGGTGCTGTGCCCGCTGCAAGAACTTCAGCTGATCCAACAATCAGTCGTTCAGCTGGCTGGACGCTTGAGGTTGTATATCAAAATGCAAGTTTACCTCTTCGGAATTTGTCAGTTTATGCAGGCCAAGAAATTATTGATGCTTCATCCCCGCCTGTTGATGCTACTATTTCAGGATTTGCTACTCCAGCTACAGGAGCTGTTACAGGAAGAGTACTCGTAACTGTTCAAGAGGGAGATTCCAACATTTCTGGAGATCAACTTCGCTTTGGACCAAACCCAAATGCTACAGTTGCATTATTCGGACCGAGAAATCCGGCAAATAATTTCTTTCAATCTCAAATTTGTAATGACTTTGGGGAATTAGATACAACCGGAACGTTTGGAGATTTGAATCAGCCATTAGGGATAGCTTTGGCTGTTCGAAGACAAGGATGGGATATTACAAACGTAGATGCTTCATCATCATTAGTAAATAATCAAACGTCAGCAACCGTTCGGTTCGTTACAAATGGTGATGGTTATGCAGCGGCTGGTTTTGGTGTTCAAATTGATGCGACGGGACCGATTATAAATCCTGTCAAATCTGTTGATAAAGCAGTTGCAGGTATAGGAGATATTCTCACTTATACGATTACAGTTCCGAATACAGGAACAGGAAGTGCGGACAACGTTATATTACAAGATAGTATTCCGAACGGCACAGCATTTATAGCTGGTAGTGTAACGGTTGGTGGAGTAACACAACCAAGTGCGAATCCAGCTAGTGGAATTAATTTAGGAACGATACCAAATAATGCTCAAAGAATCGTTACATTCCAAGTAAGAATTACATCGTTTCCAAATCCAAATCCTATTTCAAATCGTGCAATGGTGTCTTACCAATTTCGTCCTTTCGTTGGTAGCCTTCCTATTGCAAGTACGTCTTCTTCAAATACAGTACAAACGACAGTGAATCAAGCAACTATAAGTATGCAAAAGTCTGTAGATCTACAGACGGCAACACTTAATGATGTATTAACGTACACGGTTAATGTAACGAATAATGGAAACATCACTGCAAACAATGTTATTTTTGTTGATAGTATCCCTGCTGGAACAACATTTGTCGCAAATAGCGTTACGGTAAACGGGGTAGCACGTCCAGGAGCGAATCCAGCAAGTAGTATTAATCTTGGAAGTATTAATGCATCGCAAACGACTGTAGTGCGCTTTCAAGTTCGAGTGACATCAAACCCTCTTGTCAATCCAATTCCAAACCGTGCGAGTGTAACATTTAACTTTACTCCAGTACCTGGTCAACCACCAGTTTCAGGGCAAGCGACAAGCAATACTGTAGTTACGACAATTAATATAGCTGATATAACAACGAGAAAAACAGTGGATAAAGCTTTTGCAACGGTTAACGACGTTCTTACGTACACGGTAACAATTCAAAATACAGGAAATGTACTTGCGACGAATGTTATTTTTCAAGATCCAATCCCAACTGGAACGACTTTTATCACAAATAGTGTAACTGTAGATGGAATTTCGCAACCTGGGGCAAATCCGGCAACTGGCTTTACAGTTGCTAACATATCTCCAGGTGGGACTAGGACAGTTACATTTCAAGTACGAGTAACTTCTACGCCATCAGGAGGTACGATTCCGAATCGCGGAAATGTGTCTGCTAATTTCGTCGTTATTCCGAATCAGCCGCCAATAACGATTAATAGACAAACGAATACAGTTGTGACACAAGTTAATACAGGCGGTTTAAATGTAATAAAAGAAGTGAATACAACACAAGCAGCAGTAGGAGATACTTTAACATATACGATTGCCGTTCAAAATACAGGAAACGTTCCGCTAACAAATGTGTTATTTCAAGACACTATTTCTTCCGCTGTTTCCTTCGTTGCAAATTCTGTAACAATTAATGGAGTACAGCAAAGTGGACTAAATCCGAATACAGGATTCTCTCTTCCGAATATTCCTGCGGCTCAAACGGTTGTAGTCACATTTGACGTAGTAATTGTACAGAATCCAGAAAATGAAGATATTTTAAATCAAGCAAATGTAACAGCAAGCTTTCAAGTGAATCCGAATGAACCACCAGTAACAATCAATGTACCGAGTAACGTTGTGAATACGACAGTACAATCAGGGAACTTTGAAGTTGTGAAAGCAGTGAATACGAATGTGGCAACGGTAGGAGATGTTTTAGTATATACAATCGAAGTTATAAATGCAGGTAGTGTACCAGCTACAAGTGTATTTTTCCAAGATTCAATTCCGCCAGGGACATTATTTATTGAAAATAGTGTATTGGTTAATGGTGTTTTACAAGAGGGGACAGATCCAGGACTAGGATTCCCATTAAATGATTTACCTACTGGCGCGAGTGTAATTATTTCATTTGAAGTATTAATTGATGAAATTCCGCCAGGGAATAATGTTGTAAATAACGCGAATGTAACTGGAGATTTTCTTGTAAATCCAACAGAGCCACCAATTACTGTGACGGTTCCAAGTAATACTGTTATGACAGTTGTTAATTCCTCAGGACTAAATGTAATGAAGAGTGTAAGCGCTACTGAAGCAGGTGTAGGAGATACACTAACATATACAGTTGCTATACAAAATAGTGGAACGGTAG
This sequence comes from Bacillus sp. AP50, assembly GCF_040492675.1. NCBI lineage: Bacteria > Bacillati > Bacillota > Bacilli > Caryophanales > Bacillaceae > Bacillus > Bacillus sp. AP50. The sequence continues at coordinate 9,322 of NZ_JBEUTW010000155.1, read as the reverse complement.
TAGCGACAAATGTATCATTCCTTGATCCGATTCCAGTTGGAACCACTTTTGTAGCGAATAGTGTAACAATAAACGGGACACCTCAACCAGGTTTAAACCCGACAACTGGATTTCCACTTGCTAATATTCCAGTAGGAGGTATAGTAACAGTTACTTTCCAAGTGGCAATCACGAGTGTACCACCAAATAGAGTTCTTCCGAATAATGCGAATGTAACTGCTGATTTCCAAGTAAGTCCTCTCCAGCCACCAATTACAATTGTAACGATTAGTAATATTGTTGTGACGCGAGTGAATGTAGGATCAATTAATGTAATAAAAAGTGTAAATACACCACAAGCAGGTGTAGGAGATACGTTAACGTATACGATTCTTATTCAAAACACAGGAACTGTCCCCGCAACGAATATTATTTTTCAAGATCCAATCCCATCTGGAGCTACATTTGTAGCGAATAGTGTAACGATTAATGGAGTCGTTCAGCAAGGTGCGAATCCTATAGTGGGTTTTCCTGTTACAAATATTCCAGTTGGGCAAACTGCTACAATTACGTTCCAAGTGACAGTGACAAGCGTTCCGAGTGGTGGAAATATAAGAAATCAATCGAATGTTACTGCAAATTTCCTTATAAATCCGGCAGGACCTCCTATAACGACTACTACAAATAGTAATTTTGTAGTAACACAAGTAAATACAGCGAGACTAACTATACAAAAATCTTCATCTGTACAACAAGCAGCACTTGGAGAGACTTACACATATTCTGTTGTTATACGAAATACAGGTACAGTTGCAGCTACAAATATTTCTTTCATTGACACGATTGCTCCAGAAACAACATTTGTAGCAAATAGTGTAACGATAAATGGAACGCCTCAACCTGGATTTGATCCAAATATTGGTTTCCCGCTTCCTAATATTGCAGCTGGCACATCATTGACAGTAACATTCCAAGTGATAGTTGTTGCACCATCAACGCTTGGGGCAGTTCTAAACACAGCGTCTGCTACAGCTACTTTCTTATTGAATCCTTTACAACCACCTGTAACAACAACGAACTCAAGTAATACAACGGTAGTTACAATACCGTTACCTCCTCCTGGTGAAGTGATAGCAATAAAAACAGTAAATATTGCAACTGGGGCTGTTGGGGATGTATTAACGTATACAGTGCTAATAACGAATGTAGGAATTATCCCTGTTACAGATGTACTCTTCCAAGATGTCATTCCAGAAGGGACGACGTTTGTTGACAACAGTGTAACGATAGGTGGAATACAGCAACCTGGATTAAATCCAGAAATAGGCTTTACAGTTAGTCCGTTATTAAATGCTGGTGCGAGTATTTCTGTAACGTTCCAAGTGACCATTACGGAAATTCCTGATAATGAAGTCATATTAAATGATGCTGACGTTACATTTACTTCACAACCGAATCCGCAGGAGCCACCAATTACGCAAACGATATTAACGAATTTAGTCGTTACGACAATTAATATAGCTTCAATTTTTCCAGTAAAAATAGTAGATAAAGAGGCAGCGACGGTTGGGGAAATATTAACCTATGATGTACTAATTTTTAACTTTGGAACGGTACCGGCAACGAATGTCCAATTTCTTGATTCTAGTACGAGTGGTGTAGCATTTGTTCCAGGAAGTGTGAGTATAAACGGAGTGCCAGAACCAGGATTAGATCCGTTCATAGGCTTTGCAGTTCCAGATATACCTGTAGGTGATTTTGTACTTGTCACATACCAAGAGATGGTAACGAGCATACCTCAAGGTGGAACAGTTGTTAACTTTGTGGACGTTACGGCTACGTTTGCTGTAAGTGAAACAGAGCCGCCTATTACTGAAACGACGACAAGTAACACGACATTAACAGAAATAAATGAATCTGGTTTGAATGTTTTAAAATCAGTAAGTCAGCCGGTTGTTGCAGTAGGCGATACAATCACATATACAACAGTAGTTCAAAATACGGGAACAGTGATAGCGACGAATGTTCAATATAGTGATGTATTACCATCCTCTATAACATTCGTACCGAATAGTGTAACGATAAACGGTGTGTTACAGCCTGGATTAGATCCTAACACTGGCTTCTCACTTCCGGATATAACTCCAGGTGAAAGTGTAGAAGTCACATTCCAAGTAACAGTTGTTAGCGTTCCGTCAAACGGAACAATTGCCAATACGGCAAATGTTACCGGAAGCTTTATTTTAGTACCAGGAGAACCACCAGTTATAGTAAATCAGCCAAGTAATACAACACTCACAACTGTAAATAGAGGACGCTTTAATGTTATTAAACAAGTAAATAGAGCCGCTACTCTAGTTGGAGATGTATTGACGTATACAGTGCAAATAACGAATACAGGAACAGTAACAGCTAACAATGTTCAGTTTATTGATACGATTTCAACAGGTGCGTCATTTGTACCAAATAGTGTAACGATAAATGGAGCCCCGCAACCAAACTTAAATCCGATTACTGGATTTGGAGTTGGAGATATCCCAGTTGGTGAAACAGTTATAGTGACGTTTCAAGCGACAGTTACAAACATCCCGTCATCAGGAACAATTACGAACGTTGCAAATATAACAGGAAGCTTTACTTTAGTGCCAGGAGAGCCACCGGTTGTAGTAACAGAGCCGAGTAATACGACGATAACTAGAGTGAATAGAGGACGATTCAGCGTTATAAAATCTGTAAATAAAGAAGCGACACGATTAGGAGATACGTTAACGTATAGTGTGCAAGTTACAAATACGGGAACGGTAACAGCGACGAACGTTCAGTTTAGCGATGTTCCATCACCTAGTTTAGAATTCGTTCCTGGAAGTGTACAAATAAATGGGATTCCGCAAGTAGGTTTAGATCCATTTGTAGGCTTTGCATTGCCTAATCTTGCAGTAGGGGATAGCGTATTAATTACATTTGAAGTAAATGTAATCGCAGTTCCGCCTTCTAGTAGCATTATGAATACAGCAAGAGTAACGGGTGATTTTGAATTAATTCCAGGAGAACCTCCGTTTACAATTACGAATTCAAGTAATACGACAGTCACACCAGTAAATAGAGGCAGTTTAGATATGCAAAAAGAAGTAGATCATTCAATTGTTGGAGTAGGAGAAACAGTAAAGTATACGGTTCGAATATTAAATACTGGTACTGCTGATGCGATGAATATTCAATTTATCGATGTCCTATCTCCGGAAGCTGTTTTTGTACCAAATAGTGTAACTGTAAATGGAGTAGCTCGTCCGGGAGTAAATCCGCAGGTTGGATTTACGATTGTAGACGTTCCAGTTGGTGAGACGGCGATTGTAACATATGAAGCTACGATTACGAGCTTTCCAGATGGTGGTACAGTAGTGAACGTTGCTGGGGCGTTAGCAGAATATATTTTAGTACCAGGGGAGCCTCCAGTTACAGTGATGGATACGAGCAATACAGTTATAGTGACGGTAAATACTGCAATCTTATTTGTTGCAAAAGGAGCAAACTTTGAAGTAGCGATGGTAGGAGATGTTGTCACTTATGGAATTGCCGTTATAAATGACAGTACAGTTCCTGTGACGAATATTGTTTTAACAGATATCATTGATCCGAATACTTTATTTATAAATGGCACGGTAACGGTAAATGATGTACCTCTTCCATTTGCTAATCCGAATACCGGTATTCCGTTAGGTGATTTTCAGCCAAATGACGCAGCAATTATTAATTTCCAAGTTGTAATAACAGGAGGACAAATAAATAATTTAGTTACAAATACTGCTATAGCAAATGGGCTCGCAACTGTAAATCCGAATGAGCCGCCAGTAGTAGTTGAAGGTGATAGCAATACAGTTGTTATCCCGTTTATTTCTCAAAATGTCTCAACGACAGTCGTAAAAACGGCAAATTTACAGGCAGCAACAATTGGCGATGTTATTACGTTTACGACAGTTATTACAAATACGGGGGATACAGCAATACAAAATATTCGTTTTCAAGATATGTTAGATAGTAGTGTTCAATTTGTCCTTGGAACTGTAACGATTGATAATACGCCAGTGCCAAATGTAAACCCAGTATCAGGTTTTATTATAGGAAATTTAAATCCAGGTGAAGCACGGACAGTTTCGTTCCAAGTAGTAGTGCAGAGCGCGCCAAATGGTTCAGGAAATTATATAAATCAAGCGAGTATTCGTTTCGAACATCAAGTAGGCACAGTATTGCCACCTGTTACACAAATGGTAGAAAGTAACATAGTTGTCATTCCATTTGTTCCAACGATAGAACAAATTTGTGAAACGAATCTTAATTGCTTAGGGAAAATTCCTTTTCAATGTTCTCCGTGTAATCATTTGCAAATAAATAAAAAATAAATACAGAAAGAGCATCCGGAAAGAAGGATGCTCTTTCTGTATTTATCATGTAGATTCTTTTTCGGGTGAGGTGAAAAATTCGTCGATTTTGTCGGAGAGTAGTAATGGAATGGCTCCTTTTATAACAGAAATGTCCCAGTCCCACCATGCGAGATTCTCTAGTTTGTCAATCGTTTCTTGCGGGAAACGATATCGAACAAATTTTGCAGGATTACCAGCTACAATTGCATACGGGGGTACATCTTTTGTAACAATGCTCCTGGCGCCGATAATGGCCCCGTTACCAATTGTAACACCAGATAAAATGCAGGATTGATAACCAATCCATACATCATTGCCGACTACGATATCACCTTTTGAAGAAGGGTGACCAGTAATATGTGCTCCTTCATCAAAAAGTGCATTAAATGGATAAGTTGTTATCCAGTCTGCGCGATGTTCACCGCCAAGTATGAAAACGACTTCTTCTGCTAATGAACAAAACTTACCTATTTTTAATTTTGTTTCATCGTTCCAAGAAAAAATGGTTGGCCCTACTTTACTATAAGTATAATCACCAATATCATATTTATTATATTCAGGTTTTTGATTTAAATATAACATGCTTCTTCAGCCTCCTTTCTCAATTAAGTGATACGTATGGAATATTATATGCAAGATGTAGTAATGTGAACTGTATTAATAGGTGAAATGAACAAAAGGAAGTGGGATGTATGCGATACGAAATGGGTCTATATAATAAACCGTTTCAGTCAATTCAATCAGGAAAAAAAGTATATGAAGTACGCCTATACGATGAAAAACGTCAACTAATAAACAAAGGCGATGAAATCGTATTTACGAATCTTACGACAAAAGAAATGATGACGGTAAAAGTAACGGAAATAAAGCGATACGAGAGCTTTAAAGCCATGTATGAACAAATCGATAAAAAATTATTGGATTGTGAAAATGATAGTTTAGAGGAAATGTTAGAAAGTACATACAAAATATATACGAAAGAACAAGAAAAAGAGTGGGGAACAGTTGCGATTCGTATTGAGGTAATAAAATGATAAGAAATCGCGGAGCGGCTATCATTGTACAGGAAGGAAAAATCGCTCTTATAAAACGTATTCGAGAAGAGGAAACATATTATGTGTTTCCTGGCGGAGGGATTGAGGAAGGTGAAACGCCTGAAGAGGCAACGAAAAGAGAGGTATACGAAGAATTAGGGGTACATATAAAAGTGGAGCACCTTATTGCAAAGGTAAAATATAAAGGAAATGAATATTATTATGCTGCCTATATTACAGGCGGAGTGTTCGGAAGTGGAACAGCTGAGGAATTTCAGTGGGAAGGTAGAGGAAGTTATATTCCGTTATGGCTACCGATAAATGAGTTGGAAAAAGTGAATATAAAACCTTATGAAGTGGTCGGAAATATATTTAATCATTATAAAATATAACGTCTGACAACATACAAAAAAAACCATTGACATAGGCTTCTGATTTAAGTATTGTATTCGAGTATGTTTATAATCAGGAGGTTTATATGAGCAATCAAACTACTACACATCATGTGAAAATGACAACAGCAGATCCATCTGGAATTGGTCTATTTGGATTAGCGATGGTAACACTTGTAGCATCATCTCAAAAGTTAGGCTTAACAGATGGCGTTTCACTTGTATTACCGTGGGCAATCTTTTTAGGAGGATTTGCACAAATCTTTGCTTGCATTCATGATGCAAAGCATAACAATACATTCGGTACAACAGCATTCGGTGCGTACGGTCTATTTTGGCTAGGTGTTGGAATGACTTGGTTAATTCAACTTGGAGTATTTGGCGAAAAATTAGCACAAGCTGCAGATTCAAAACAGCTTGGTGTAGCCTTTATCGGATATTTGATTTTCACAATCTTTATGACAATTGGTGCAATGGAAACACATAAAGTATTATTTATGATTTTCGTCCTTATTGATTTCTTATTTATCGGTCTTTCATTAAGTACTTTAGGTGTTATGCCGCATGCAATGCATAATTTAGCAGCATATTCTGAACTTCTTATTTCATTATTATCTTTCTATGGTTCAGCAGCAGCAGTGTTAAACACACACTTCGGAAAAGTTGTTTTACCAGTTGGAAAGCCGTTTGGTATTTTTAAAAAGTAATAAAAAAGCACAGATGATTGTATAGTCATCTGTGCTTTTTTATTTATTGAAAGCTATAGCAGTCGTCCTTGTTAATTCAGAAATTTTTTGAGAGCTCGCAGAATTACCGTCTATTGTTACATGAACTTGTTGCTTAGGGTTCGCTGTAACTACCCATGCGTTTGGTAAATAGCGTGATTTATGAGATAAGGTGGAAGGGATATTTAAAATATCTCCCATTGCATATAATGTTGCTGATGATCCACCGTCCATTGCCATCGCATTGACAGCACCTTTTTCATAAAGAATATCTTGACAATCTCTCAAGGAAGCACCAATGCTATGAGGTTGTCTACCATCAATGACGAAAAACATAATCGATCCATCTTTTTTCTGAGCCATAATGCTTCGAGGGCCATATCCCCAACCACCATCATTTGTAATCATTTTTTCTCCATTTACAATTAGCTGAGGCATAAATCCAGCAGCGGAAACAACATTTTTATTTAACAATTGGTTAGCAGAAAACTCTCCAGAAACCATTTGTCCATATTTTGTAATACCACTAGTGAGGGTAGGGGTATTAATATCTTTCGGCGTGTTTATAACTTTACCGTTTTCAATAACAATACCGATTCCGGTTTTACCACCACCATGCCCGGTTTCATCCCAAAAACCACTGGCATTGACAGCGGCAACTGCATGGTTTCGCTTTGCCATTACGTATATTTTTTCTCCGACGTCTTTACCTTCTGAACCTTGCTGGGTAACAAGTTTTACGTTGAATGGATTACTAATTGTCATTAATTTCCCTTCGAAAAAATGATCATTATATTTTTTCTTTATTGTTTCAATAGAAACATCTAGTGGTAAATCTTTTCGTCTTTCTAACTCTTTTTTTGAAAGTTTAGAAGTTAAAAATTCACTATTTTTCCATTTTGGATTTGTGATGGATTGAGAAATATCATTTAATTCTTCATCAGACAATAACGTGAATTTTGCATATTGTGGATGCTGAGAAGTTAAAATACTCTCGGCTGCGATAACACGTAAATTATGACCGTATGAAGTACCGAATAAAATAATAGCAGCTCCTATTAGTAAGAATATTGTTAAAAGGGAGGTTGCTTTTAAAAATCTAATAAAATACTTTCTCATCATAAGGACTCCTCTTTCTGTAAAGTGAACAATTGATTAGAGATTGAGCATGATACAAAAACATTTTTTATTTGAAATAAGTAATGTGAAATGATGATAATACAATAATGTTTGAAGATAGATTTGGCAATAGTTGAATATGAATGTAGATATTTAAAATGAAATATAAATAGTCAGATGTGAAATGTAAATAAAAGTAGAAAAAAATCAATTGAAATTGATTCTCATTATTAATATAATGAGAATGAGAATCATTTATTGTTAGAGGGGGATGCCAAAGTGGCAAAAATTTTAATAGCTTATGCAAGTATGTCAGGAAATACAGAGAGTATTGCTGATTTAATTAAAGTTAGTTTAGATGCTTTTGATCATGAAGTAGTATTGCAAGAAATGGAAGGCATGGATGCTGAAGAATTATTAGCTTATGATGGAATCATTTTAGGATCTTATACGTGGGGCGATGGTGAATTACCATTTGAAGCGGAAGATTTTCATGATGACTTAGAAAATATAGATTTAGCTGGGAAAAAGGTAGCGGTGTTCGGATCGGGTGATACAGCGTATGAACTGTTTTGTGAAGCGGTAACGATATTTGAAGAACGTCTTGTAGAGCGCGGTGCAGAGCTTGTACAAGAAGGGCTAAAAATTGAATTAGCTCCAGAAGATGAAGAGGATGTTGAAAAATGCAGTAATTTTGCAATTGCATTTGCTGAGAAGTTCTAAGAATGGGAGTGTCAACGTGGAGACAATGTTAAGTGCAACTGCTATTACAAAGTTAAGAGATGGAAAACTGTTGTTAGCTACTACATATAATGGCTTATTTGTTGAACAAGACGGAGAATGGAAACGAATTTTAAATGGTTTTCAAAAACGAATTAGGGATTTACATAGCGAAGATAATGTAGTTTATGGTGTAGGTGACGAAGGGATTTTTATTCGTAGTATGAATGGTGGAGAGAACTGGACAATTCAGCGTTTTCCAACAAAAGCAACGAGTTGGAATGTATGTAGCAATGTACAAGGAACTGTTGTTGCTCATGGAGAAAAAACGCTGTATCTTTCTAATAATTTCGGTTCGACATGGGAAACTATTCATCCGTTTCTTGAGTATGGCAGTGCGGCACCGTCTATTCGATCGTTATTTTTATATAAACATTACTTATTTATTGGTACGAAAATACATGCTAAATATGGTGGTGTTTGGCTCTTTGATTTGAAGACACGTAAATTAAAGAGGATTAAAATTGCGATGAATCAAATGATCTCCGCGTTGACTTTACACGATTCTTATTTAGTAGCGGCAAGTGGATCGTGCAAGGGAGTTAGCGGGAATATTTCTTATTGTAAAATAGATGAAAGTATTGCAAGTGAAAAAATATATTGGCACACATGTCAAAGTGAGCAGAAAGCAAGTAGTTATTTAGACTTAAGTGTAGATCAACATGTTTTATATACAACTTCAACGCAAAATAAGGCGGGTATTAGTAGTGTGTGCCGTGTGCTTCTTGAAGAAGGTATTGTTACAGTATGTGATTCAGTTAAAGGGCACGGATGGCGCATTGTTAATCAAAAAGAGGGTTATGTAGTAGCCGGATCAGGTGAATTAAAAGCAATGCAGTGGGAACAAAAAATAATTTAAGAAAAAACTTTACTTT
>NZ_JBEUTW010000154.1:0-11350 GCF_040492675.1 Bacillus sp. AP50 | reverse complement strand
CCTCCATATATGGTAACCTTCTCAAGCTTAACACACTTTTAGTTTTTTAGCAAAATTTTTATTTTATCATAAAATTATTTTACGAGTCAATACTTCAGAGGCAAGAAATTAAATTTACACAATACACTATAAAAATCGCAATTCCATTAACGGTTCCACACACATTCATTCTCCTTTAACACAAAAACACATCACTACATTTAAGTAGTGATGTGTTTTTGATAAGGCATAAATAAATATCTACTTTTCCGTCTATATACTAACCTGTTTGCTAACTGTTTCCCTCGCTAAAAGAAAACTCATAATCACTTGCGCTGCTACTCTACTCGTCATATCTCTGAAATCAAGAGTTGGATCAATCTCTACTATATCCATCCCTTGAACGAGCGATTCTTTACCAAGGAATTCAATCGCATCTAGTAAAGTCGTACTATCCATCCCACCAGGCCCAATTGCTGGACAACCTGGTGCAAACGCTTGGTCTAGCACATCCATATCAAGAGAAATATAAATAGAAGTCACACCTTGATTTCTTAATACTTCAATACTTTCCGTGATAATATCTTTTATTTCTCGCTCTCGTACGTCTTTCATTGTATACACTGTTACACCATGCTCTATTGCATATTCATGGTACGCACGTGCATTAGAAAAATTACGAATTCCAATTTGAACAAGTTGTTTCCCTGCAATGACATCATTTTCTAGTAAACTACGGAATGGTGTACCATTTGACGGGCCTCCATCATCTAAATTACGTAAATCATGATGAGCATCAAATTGAATAATTCCGACCTTCCCTTTACTGTTTGCAAAACCTGTTATACTCGGAAAACTAATCGAGTGGTCACCGCCAAGAACGATTGGTATCATGTTCGGGTTTACTTTCGTTACATGCCCAACTGTTTTCGCAATTCGTTTATGACTTTCTTTTATATCCGTCACATGCATCGTAATATCGCCGCAATCATATAAGACACTTTCTTTCATATCGTGTTCTTCTGTAATTGCATATGTGCTATATGCATCTAACATCGCACGAATTGTTTTTGGCGCAAAACTCGCTCCTGAATGACTAATAGACGGTTTAGAAAGGGGTGCTCCAATTAAGGCAGCACCGAATATTTCCACACCTTCCTCCCAATCTTTAATCATCTCACTCCATTTCGTCACTTCACGATCAATAAACTTTGCATTTTTCTTTAAATAGTGGCCGTGCTCCACGATTGTTCACCTCTTGTATATGCAATATTACCATTCTTCCATACTGTATTCACATGACTTACGCCGTAATGATACGGTACGTAAGCATAATTGTAAGCATCCCATAAAACTAAATCTGCCTTACGACCAACTCTAATTTTCCCAGCTACATCACCACGGTTAATGGCATATGATGAGTTAACCGTTACGGCATTCCAAACTTCTTCTGGTGTCATTTTCAATTTTAGCATCGCAATGCTCATAATAAGCTGAATATTTTCAGTTGGACAGCTACCTGGGTTAAAGTCTGTAGCTAACGCAACTGCAACACCTTCATCAATCATTTTACGTCCACGAGCAAAGCTTTCTTTATTTAAATAGAAAGTTGTTCCTGGTAATAAAGTTGCTACTGTATTAGAATTTGCAAGCATTTCAATTCCTTTATCAGAAGCACCAACTAAATGGTCCGCTGATGCTGCACCGATTTCTGCCGCTGCTTCCGCACCACCAAGAGGGTCGATTTCATCTGCATGAATTTTCACATCAAAGCCAAGCTCTTTCGCTTTTAATAAAAATTCTTTTGATTCTTCTACAGAGAACACACCTGTTTCACAGAAAATATCAACGAACTCCGCTAATTGCTTCTCTTTCATTTCTGGTAGTAGGTCTAACATCCATTGTAAAAATTCTTTCGATCTACCTTTATACTCTTTCGGAACTGCATGAGCACCTAAAAATGTTGAAACTAAATCGATCGGATGCTCTTTTTGTAATTGTGCTGTTGCCTCTAATTGTTTCCATTCCGTCTCATCATCTAATCCGTAACCACTCTTCGCTTCTACAGTAGTAACTCCGAAAGATAGCATACGGTCTAAATGGAATTTCGCTTTTTGAACAAGTTCTTCTTTCGACGCCTGTTTCGTTGCATTTACAGTTGAAAGTATGCCTCCGCCTTGTTCTAAAATTTCTAAGTACGGAACTCCTTGTAGTTTTAGTGCGATTTCATTTTCACGAGATCCACCAAATACAAGATGAGTATGCGGGTCAACAAGACCAGGAGAAACCATTTTCCCGCCGCAATCAATAACTTCTCTCGCTTGTAATCCTTTCGCTTCTTCCGCTGTTCCAACGAAAGTAATTACACCATTTTCAATTCCAACCGCACCGTTTTCGATAACAGGAAGCGTGTTCATCGCTTCCCGTCTTAACAAGCCATCTTCTTGATCCATTGTTAGTAATTGACCGATATTTATTAGTAAAGTGTCCAGCATGTTTTCTCCTCCTTATTTCATCATCGGAATGTTAACGCCTTTTTCTTTCGCAGTTTCCACAGCTAAGTCATACCCTGCATCCACGTGACGAACAACACCCATACCAGGGTCAGAAGTTAATACGCGCTCAATTCGTTTTGCTGCTGCTTCTGTTCCATCTGCAACGATAACCATTCCCGCATGAAGTGAATAACCCATACCAACGCCACCACCGTGGTGAACAGATACCCAGCTTGCACCGTTTACACTATTAATTAATGCATTTAAAATTGGCCAGTCAGCTACTGCATCACTACCATCTTTCATCGCTTCTGTTTCACGGTTTGGAGATGCTACTGATCCACAATCTAAATGGTCACGACCGATAACGATTGGTGCTGATAATTCACCATTTGCAACCATTTCATTAATGATGCGACCAAATTTCGCACGCTCACCGTAACCAAGCCAACAAATACGTGATGGAAGCCCTTGGAATTCAACTTGTTGACGTGCCATACGAATCCAGTTACATAAATGTTCATTATCAGCGAACTCACGTAAAATTACTTCGTCTGTTTTATAAATATCTTCTGGATCACCAGAAAGTGCTACCCAGCGGAATGGTCCTTTTCCTTCGCAGAATAATGGACGGATAAATGCTGGAACGAATCCTGGGAAATCGAATGCATTTTTCAAACCTTCATCGAAAGCAACTTGGCGAATGTTATTTCCGTAATCAAATGTAATTGCGCCTTTTTCTTGCATAGCAAGCATTGCTTCCACATGTTTTGTCATACTTTCTTTTGATAATTGTACGTAGCGTTCTGGATCTTCTTCACGAAGTTTCGCTGCTTCTTCTAACGTGTAGCCTACTGGAATATAACCGTTTAATGGATCATGAGCAGATGTTTGATCTGTAACTAAGTCTGGTGTAATATTGCGCTTCACTAGTTCTGGTAAAATTTCTGCCGCATTTCCTAATAAACCAATAGAAATCGGTTCTTTCTTCTCTTTATACTCGTTCGCAACCGTTAACGCTTCTTCTAATGATTCTGTATACATATCACAGTATCTCTTTTCAATACGACGATCGATGCTGCGCTTATCAACATCAATAGCAATGACAACACCGCCGTTCATCGTTACAGCAAGAGGTTGTGCACCACCCATACCACCTAAACCAGCAGTAAGTGTTAATGTACCTTTTAATGAACCATCGAAATGTTGACGAGCTGCTTCACCAAATGTTTCATATGTTCCTTGTAGAATCCCTTGCGTTCCAATGTAAATCCAGCTACCAGCTGTCATTTGTCCGTACATCATAAGACCTTTTTTCTCTAGTTCTCGGAAGTGATCCCAGTTTGCCCATTTTGGTACTAAGTTTGAGTTCGCTAACAAAACGCGAGGTGCATCTTCATGTGATTTAAAAATGGCAACTGGCTTTCCTGATTGAACAAGTAACGTTTCATCGCTTTCTAACGTTTTTAATGAATCTACAATCGCCTGATAACTTTCCCAGTTACGAGCTGCACGGCCAATTCCGCCATATACAACTAATTCTTCTGGTTTTTCAGCAACTTCAGGATCTAAATTGTTCATTAACATACGAAGTGCAGCTTCTTGCACCCACCCTTTCGTTTGTAACTCTGTACCTCTTGGCGCGCGAATTGTTTGTTGTACTTTTTCCATTTCAATCTCTCCCTTTTCTCATTTTATAGTGCTGCGTTTACATCTAATCTTTCTTTTATCGAATAATTCGTTTTTAACCAATGCGCAATATTTTCAATATCTGTTGAGAATATACGGTCATTTTTAATAGATGGCACCTGCTGACGACCTTGATGGTAGAAGCTCTTCGTCACTGTACTCATGTTTTCAATTCCGCGATATTCTGCTGCTTGCATTGCACAAATCATCTCAATAGAAAGAACACGTCTTGCATTTTGAATAATTTGATGTGCATGGCGTGAAGCAATTGTTCCCATACTTACATGATCTTCTTGGTTAGCAGAAGACGGAATTGAATCTACACTCGCCGGATGTGCTAACGTTTTATTTTCAGAAACAAGCGACGCTGCAGCATATTGCATAATCATTGCACCTGACTGTAGTCCTGGTTCTGGACTTAAAAATGGTGGTAAATCATTTAATTGCGGATTTACTAAACGCTCAATACGGCGCTCCGAAATATTTGCAAGTTCCGCCATTCCTACTTTTAAGAAGTCCATCGCAAACGCAATCGGTTGACCATGGAAGTTACCACCTGAAATTACTTTTTCTCCGCCATCAAAAATTAGCGGATTATCTGTTGCTGCATTCATTTCAATTTCTAATTTTTCTTTTACATAATTTAAAACTTGCCAAGAAGCACCGTGTACTTGCGGGATACAACGAAGTGAATAGGCATCCTGCACTCGTAATTCTCCTTGTTTTGTTGTTAATTTACTATCGTGAAGAATGTCACGAATTCTGCTCGCTACTTCCACTTGCTCTTTATAACCACGTGCTTTATGAACATTTTCATCAAATGCATCAATAATGCCTTGTAACCCTTCAATTGTCATCGAAGCAATTAGTTCAGCTTGATACGCCGTTGCTTCTGCTTCTATATAAGAAAGAACTCCTTGTGCTGTCATCGCCTGCGTACCATTAATTAACGCAAGACCTTCTTTCGCTTCAAGTTCAATTGGCTCAAGCCCTTCTTCTGTAAGAGCAACCATTGCATGAACGCGTTTCCCCTTATAGAACACTTCACCTTCGCCTAATAATACGAGCGCAAGATGAGATAAAGGTGCTAAATCGCCACTTGCACCAAGTGAACCTTGTTGCGGAACGACTGGATGAATTTTACGGTTTACAAACTCAAGAAGCATATTTACAACAAGCGGCCTAACACCAGATACTCCTTTAAGCATCGTGTTCGCTCGTAAAATTAACATTCCACGCGATACTTCTTCCGGGAATGGATCACCAATCCCACATGCATGTGACTGAATTAAATTATGTTGAAGTGCCTTTACATCATCTTTTTGGATAAGCACATCACTAAACTTTCCAAATCCAGTTGTAATTCCGTAAACGACTTTTCCGTCCTCTACAATTTTCTCAACTACTTCGCGGCACTCCGCTACCTTTTGCATACTAGTTGGACAAGCTGTTACACCTTCTCCTTCCAGTAATAACCTCTTCATTTCTTCAACTGTCAATGTATGTCCTGTTAACGTAATCATCATTTTTCCTCCTTAAAAAGGCAAAAGGGGACCTTATCTTTTTAAGACAGACTTCTGTCCTAAAAAAGTAAGGCCCCCTTCTAACTAATAGACTATGGGCAAATCATATGTGATTAATTCCTAAACCAATCGCCTCATGCTCAGATCCTTTTACAGGTGCACCAATCGTTCCATATAATGCAACAGCAACCCATTCGCCTTCTTTTTTTCCGTCGTATGGTGTACCGCGCACAATCGCAAAACGAAGTCCTACTGTACGAAGAACGTCTGCTAACTGAATTTGACCTCTCGTCACTCCGTACAAAGCTTCCATAATTGCATGATAAAGTGCATGTGTTTCTCTGTAAACGTCTGTTTCAATAACTTGGTTGCTTTTAGCCGCTGTTTCCATTGCTGCGACAACCTTTTGCGAATTCATCGAACCCACTTTCCCCGTACAATACTTCCAACCTTTTGGAATGGATAATACAGGACTTTCATTCTCATCCGCAAGTGCCAACAGCATGGCCATACGACCAATTCGATGTGTTCCTTGAAGAAGCATGTGACTCTCTCATTTCTTTTGAATTATTTGAATATTACTTAATTTAAGAATATATGAAAACGTTTAAATCGTCAATAGTTTAAAATCATATTCAAACATTTTTTTCATCCCCATAATTTTGTGTACACAAATGATTTACACAAAATTTCCAGACGTGCTATAGTCTCACTAACAGATGCAAAGGGGCGAAATTTCAGTGACAAAACGAAAAGATATTCATTTTCGAATTGAAGAGAAATTACTTGAAAGGTTTGAATTAGCACTCCATTACGAAGGTTTAAAGAAAACAGATGTATTAACACATGCAATCCAACAATTTTGCACAAAGGTGGAATGTGACAAAATGAATGATGTAAAACGTCAATATAACGTTAGCAACCATTTACAAACACGCATCGACACACATACACATTACGAAGAAAAACACGTAGATTTAGATAAACTCGTCATTAAACATTTACAA
Organism: Bacillus sp. AP50; assembly: GCF_040492675.1. NCBI lineage: Bacteria > Bacillati > Bacillota > Bacilli > Caryophanales > Bacillaceae > Bacillus > Bacillus sp. AP50. The sequence goes on along the minus strand of NZ_JBEUTW010000154.1, from coordinate 4,657 downwards.
CTTCAAGGGGAAGAAAACATATTAGAGGTTGGGTGCGCTAGTGGAAAATTCCTTTCCCTTTTACAAACAAATGGTCATAAAGGCCCATTAACCGGGTTTGATCAATCCGAAGCTATGCTTGCTGAAGCTGCTAAAACAAATAACTTAATAGAATGGAAACGAGGGGATGCTAGTAAACTTCCTTTCGAAACAAATTGTTATGACCTAATAATTGCAAGACATATGTTATACCATGTGAAAGATGTTGAAAAAACAATTCAAGGATTCCATAAAGTAATTCGTCCTGGCGGAACACTTTTAGCTACAACAAATTCTAGCGTTACACTACCTCGTATAGTTGAAATGTGTAACCGTATGTTAGACGCATTTGATTTACCGAAAACAACATCATCAGTCACTCCATTTTGTTTAGAAAACGGTAAAGAGATATTACAATCTGTTTTTCCAACTGTTGAAGAAACAGTTATTCATAATGCTCTCGTTTTTCATCATGCTACTCCGATTGTAAACTATATTTCTAGCATGTTTCCGTCGCTAAATATACCCGATAATATGTATCTTCAAGCCGAGATGAAAGAATGGCTAACAGAAGAAATCAACCAGGAATTATCTCTCCATAACGGTATATGGCGCGATCCAAAAACGTTAGTAATTTATCGGTGTCAAAAAGAAAAAAGCTAGCATTTGCTAGCTTTTACACGTTTTCTCGTAAAAGTTTCTCCATTACTACATTGCCTTTACCACAATAAAAATCTGTATTATGTTCGTCTGCCACTCCAAAATAAGAGGCAATTGCTATTCCAAATGGTACAAATGCATGCCCTTGTGCTGTAATGATATTTGAGTGTTTCACAACTTCTTCATACACAAAATTTTCTACTGGAAAACAATCAAATTTTTGATAATCTATAGTCGCAGTATAAGAAATCCCTTTAAATAACCCTGCTTTTGCTAGTGCATACGGTCCAGCACAAATTGCCGCCACTAATTTTTCTTGTTCATGAAATTGACGAATGATTGAAAAAAGAGGTTTTGCATCTTCCAACTGTCCTTCTTCTCCACCTGGAATAAGTATCCCCTCATACTCATCTACACATACTTCACTTACTTCTATATGCGGCTGCACTTGCAATCCAGTTTCACTTATAACCAATTCTTTAGTTAAGCCCGCTGTAATGATTTCATATTTATTTTTCAGCAATGCCGTCGCTACTGTTATTTCAAACTCTGCAAATGTTGAGTATACAAATAAAAGTATTTTTTTCATAGCCCTCTCTCCTTTAACCAGTCCATAAAATATACCTCTAAATCGTCCACTGTTAATCTATTCGTGTCCACATAAGTTACAGGAAATTTTTTATACCAGTCTTTTTCAGTTTCTACTAATTTAAATTGCTCCTCAAACGTACTTCTGTTTCTTGTTCTATCATTATTTTTTCTATCATATACATTCTTTTTCGTAACATCTAAGTAAAAAATCACATCTGAACGGCATGCTCTTAATTTATATAATTCATCTTTCAATTCAGTTTCTATATCCCACTCTTCTCCTATAATCGTTGGATAAAAGAGTGTAAAAAACTCAATGTCTTCTGGTCCGCGATCAAAAATTACGACTGAATCTTTCACATTTTGAAACTCCTTTATTTTTGCTTCCATAAACATTTTTTGATTCATAATAAACCCTACTTTTGAATTCATGTCTAAATTCAATTTTTTTCGCTTCTCTACAATTGGATATGGATTTTCATATATAACTCGAAACCCTCTCTTTTCTAACCTTTTTGCTAATGTTGTTTTTCCGCTAGCCATCGGCCCTTGCAGTGAAATTACGTATGCCACACCTCTCATCCCCTTACACTTTAGTACACCTATAATATACAGAATCTTGAAAACTCTCAACATTATATATATCATCTTGTTTCTTATTCTTATCTAACTTATAATGAAAAATAGAGATTATGACGGACGCATCAATAATGTAAGCTTGGAAATCCAAGCTTACATTATTTTTTGCTTTCTCTTTTCTAACAAAAAGAGTATACTAGATTAGAACGTATGTTCTTAATAATTACATACAGTAAGGAGATAGAACAATGGTATACGACACAAAAGCAATTTCTTGGAATGAATCTTTAAAACAACTTCAACGCCGCTATACAAACAAACAAGTTGACCGAAAAGAATTTGAGGATATTGAACTGATGGAATTCTTCCGCGATAACGACTACATTTCTTTACCTACACATATAAGCGGCCTATCAAAAACACGTTTTACTTCTTACTCTATTTTCACAACTGAAGATAAAGATCGTAAAGTTGGCACACTTATTATTGAGTATGTTGAAGACGATAATAATAATTTATGTGTTGAACAACTATACTTCGTTTAAACTATAACGCTTGGTCAAAATGACCAAGCGTTCTTGCTTTCTATGAATCTCACTGTATATAATATGAATAAAAGAAAACCGCTATCATTAAGGGGGGATATGCTTGCTCGAAGGATGGTTCAGTTGGTTCATTGTATTATGGACGGTTATTTTATTAGGGCTTATGTCTATCGGTGGATACTTTATGTTCAGAAAATTCCTGAAACGATTACCAAAAGAAGACGGCATGTCCATTTTGGATTGGGAAGGACACTACATAAATAAAACGAGACATTTATGGGATGATGAACAAAAACAATTGTTAGAAGAGCTTGTAAGCCCTGTTCCAGAACTATTTCGTGATGTTGCAAAATCAAAGATTGCTGGCAAAATCGGGGAACTTGCATTACAAGAAAATGCCTCTCAAATTACACAAGACTTAATTATTAAAGGGTATATCATTGCCACACCAAAGCGTGATCATAAATTTTTAATAAAAAAACTACAAGAAAAAAAGATTGATTATTCTAACTATCGATCTTTACTCGCAAAGTAACTTCATATTATTTTCGATAAAAAAGACAGCGCCTTTGACGCTGTCTTTTTATTTGGTACATATACAGTTTTTAAGTTAGCTTCATATCTTTTTCATTATAAAAACCATCTTCTTTTTCCATTTCCTTCTGTAATTTCGTAAAGGAACGATACATTGCAATTCTCCATGACACAATCATCGCAAACGCAAGTAAGAAGAACATGCCACTAAGTTGTCCTAAATCAAGAGATTGACTTAAGTAGGTTTTAAATACAATCCGCACTACAAGTAATCCAATTAATATGAAAACAAAGGCTTTTGAACGCTTCAAATAAATCTCTTGTCCTCTAATTTCAAATTTAGATGTTTTAATAAGAAAAATAGAGAAAATCAAACCGACACCAATTGCTTCTAACATTTCTGCTGGAGTTAATCGAAATTCAGGAAAAACATACATCAATGCACCCGTACTCATAAAAAATGGTGGAAGTATAATTTTTTTCAATGTTGCAGGTTTCTTAGCTGCTTTTAAACGAATAAACATCGCACCGACAGCCATACAAACAGCAACGATACTTGATAAAAGAACTATGTTCATATTTTCTCATCCTTTTTTGTGGCTATATGCAAAATATACTTTCATTATATGCTTTTCCGTTAGTATTTCCAACATTTTCGCAGAATAATACTAAAAACCAGTAAAACCACCAAATAAACTTGAGAAATATACGATAATTTTCGTCATCCAGTTAAAGTATAGGAAGACACCCATAACAATCATAATATATCCTCCGACTTTCATGAAGGCCATACTATTTCTTTTAATCCAAGACATTTTCGTAATAAAGAATGACAGTACGAAAAACGGGATTGCAAATCCAAGTATGTAAGCAATCATATATATCATTGCTGATTCTGGATTTGTTGCTGCTAATCCAATTACAGACACTAGAATTGGTCCGGTACATGGCGTCCACCCTGCTGCAAAAGCTAATCCGATTAGTACTGATCCAAAATAGCCACTTGGACGATTTTTAAATGTAAATTTACGGTCTTGCATTAAAAATTTCGGCTTAAACACCCCGACAATAATTAAGCCGAACACGATGATAAATATACCACCTAACTGTCTGATTAAATCTTTATAGTCAGTAAAGATTCCTCCAATAAAACTTGTACCAAATCCAATTGCAATAAATATAATTGAAAATCCAAGTAAGAAAAACGCTGTATGTATCATACTTCTTTTGCGAAGCATTGCATTTTCTTCTTTCAATTCAGAAACCGACATACCTGTTATGTACGATAAAAATGCCGGATAAAGCGGTAAGCAACATGGGGAAATAAATGATAAGAACCCGGCGCCAAACGCTAAAAAAATACTAATATCTTGCATCATTCCACTCCTCTCCCTAAATATTGTAACAAAAACACATAAAAATACTATGAACAATTCGTGAAATCACTTTTACAACGTGGCAATAAGAAAAACCGCACTTCCTCACAGTTTCTAATAAAACGTTTTCATTTCCTTCTATTATATAGAAAAAACCCAAATGGATTATAAAACTCCTTTAATTGTTATTACCATAACAAAGGTAACATAGTTTCTCAAATAATTAGCACGTTACTAGTACGTCTATATACATATTGGTTTAAAAAATATTTTTTTCAAATGCTATCTCTATACAATGCAAAGTTTAATTTATAATACTTCTACTATTAAAAATTTCAAGATTATGCATAAATA